>JBGTIA010000476.1:0-3338 GCA_041745835.1 Ilumatobacteraceae bacterium
GGCGGTACCTCCTCGTCGGGTGGCTCCTCGACGTCTGATGGCGGCGGCTCAGCCGCCACGTCGTCGCGCGGAAACACGGCAGCACCGGTGTCGGCGCCGGCCGTGTCGTCTCGTGCCGGGATCGCCGTCCAGGCAGCCCTCGCCCAGCTGGGTGTGCCGTATCGGTACGCAACATCGATCCCGGGCGTCGGCTTCGACTGTTCCGGGTTGACGGGGTACGCGTGGGCGCAGGCGGGCGTGGGTCTGCCGCACCAGTCCGGTATGCAGTTCGCGTCCACGCCACGCGTGCCGATCAGCGAAGCCAAGGCCGGCGATCTGCTGTTCTTCTACAGCCCGATCAGTCACGTGAGCATCTACCTCGGCAACGGCACGCAGGTTCACGCCCCGAACACCGGCTCGGTGGTCAACGTTGCGTCGGTGAACTGGGGCAAGGTCGTCGGCGTCGGTCGCCCAGGCTGACACGACGTACGAGATCGTACGAGATGTGCCAGGCACATCTCGTACGCCGGGTTGCGGCTACGGTCGACCACCGTGCAGGAACCGATTCACGGCATCGACATCGCCCGAGTGACCGCGTGGCTCGTCGACAACATCGACGGTGCCACCGCCCCGTTCGGCTTCGATGCGATCGTCGGCGGCCGCTCCAACCTGACCTACACGGTCACCGGAGCAGACGGCACGAAGTACGTGTTGCGACGGCCGCCGACCGGCGCGGTGCTCGCAACGGCACACGACATGGCGCGTGAGCACAAGATCATCTCCGCAGTCGGCAAGACGTCCGTGCCGGTTCCGCCGGCGCTCGGGCTGTGTACCGACGAGGCGGTGAACGGTGCTCCGTTCTACGTGATGGGCTTCGTCGACGGGGTCGTGCTCGACAGTGCCGACAAGGGCGCCCAGATGACGCCCGAGCATCGGCGCGCCGCTGGGCTCGATCTGATCGACGTACTCGCCGACCTGCACGCCGTCGACGTCGACGCCGTCGGCCTCGGCGATCTCGCGAAGCGCGAGGGGTACGTCGAGCGCCAGGTGAAGCGATGGAGCACGCAATGGGAGCGCTCGAAGACCCGCGAGCTGCCGGCGGTCGAAGAAGTCGCTCGACGGCTCGCCGAGCGGTTCCCCGAACAGCAGGGGGTCTCGATCGCGCATGGCGACTACCGATTCGGCAACGTGCTGACCGACGTCGCCGCAGGGCGGATCAACGCCGTGCTCGACTGGGAGCTGTGCACCCTCGGTGATCCACTCGCCGACGTCGGTTACGTCGGCGTGTACTGGGCCGACCCGGGCACGGTTCAGAGCCGTCCCAACGATCCGACCGGTATCGAGGGGTTCCCGTCGTACGCGGAACTGCTCGAACGGTACGCCACTCGGACGGGTCGCGACCTGTCGCAGATCGACTACTACCGGGCATTCGGATCGTTCCGCCTGGCGGTGATCTCCGAAGGTGTGTACGCCCGCTACCTGCACGGTGCGATGGGTGATCAGGGCATCAGTTCCGAACAGCTCGACGCGTTCAAGGTGGGCACGGAGGTCCTCGCGGAGTCGGCGCTCGACGCAATGCGCCGCCTCTGAACTCGGTGGGATCTGGCAAACTCGGCCGATGACCAGTACGTCCGATGTTCTCGCCGGTTGGGAGGTCGGAGAGTTCTCCGCCGCCGGCTTCACCCGTCCCACCTACCGACGTGGGCAGGGACCCGGAGTGATCATCATCCACGAGGTCCCTGGCATCACACCGCTCGTCACGAAGTTCGCGAACGAGGTTGTCGAGCGCGGCTTCACCGTCGTGATGCCCTCGTTGGTCGGCACGCCCGGCAGAGCACCGACGACCGCCTACGCGTTGCAGCAGATGGCCAAGGTGTGCATCGCCCGCGAGTTCGCGTCGTTCGCACTGAACCAGACCTCGCCGATCATCGCGTGGCTCCGCGCGCTCGCACGGAACCTCCATCAGCAGGTTGGCGGCCCCGGCGTCGGTGCCGTCGGCATGTGCTACTCGGGCGGCTTCGCCCTCGGCATGATGGTCGATGACATCATGCTCGCCCCGGTGTTGTCGCAGCCTTCTCTGCCCCTCGCGCTCGGTGGCAAGCGCGGCGCCGACCTGAACCTCTCGCCCGACGACGCCGCAGCGATCGCCGAACGAGCCGCCGCCGGCTGTCAGGTGCTGGGCTTGCGTTTCGCCGACGACAAGCTCGTGGGCGATCGCTTCTCGGCGCTGCGCGAACTGCTCGGTGACTCGTTCATCGCCGTCGAGCTCCCGAGCACCAAGGCAACGGACCACTCCGTGTTGACCGAACAGCGCGACGAAGCCAGCGTCACCCGTGTCCTCGACTTCTTCGTCGAGAAGCTGCATGGCTGAGCGAGCGCGGCGATCTGGTGATGGTGGACGACGCAGCGACGCACCTCGTACCCCGCCATTCTGGTTAACTCGTGCGCGTGTTGTTCGCGCACGAGTTCACGAGAATGGGTCAGGATGCGGCTTCGGCATGCTCCTTGGCGGCTCGGTAGTCGGCCTTGCCGTTCGGGGCCCGGGGGACCTGATCGACGAAGACGACCGACTTCGGCGCCTTGTAGCCGGCCAGGTCGGACTTGACCGAGGCGATGATGCCGGCCGAGTCGATGGAGGCGCCGTCCTCGAGGGACACGACGGCGGTGACCGCCTGCCCGAACTTCTCGTTCTCGACGCCGACCACCAGGCAGTCGCGGACGCCGTCGACCCGCTTGACGGCCTCCTCGACCTCCTCGGGGAACACCTTCTCACCGCCGGTGTTGATCACCTGACTGCCGCGCCCGAGCAGGATGAGCGAGCCGTCGGCGGCGATCTTTGCGAAGTCGCCGGGGAACGAGTACCGGACGCCGTCGATCACCCGGAACGTCCGGGCCGATTTCTCCTCGTCCTTGTAGTACCCGATGGGGACGTTGCCGCCCGCTGCGATCATTCCGACCTCGTCGGAGCCCGGCTCGACCTCGCGGTCGTCGTCGGTGAACACCTTGGTCTCGGGCATCTTGCTGAACGTGGCGGTCTCGGACGGCACGCCCTTCATGGTGATCTGGGTCCCCATCGACCCTTCCGACGAGCCGATTGCATCGACCAGTACCGCCTGTTCGATGCGTTCGAGGATCTGTTGCTTCACCTCGGAGGTCCACATCACGCCGGAGGAGATGAACATCCCGATCGACGACGTGTCGTAGGGCGTGCCACCCGACTTGCCCTCGTCGAGCGCCCGGATGATCGGCTTCGCGAAGCTGTCTCCCACGATGGTCAGCGACGTCACCCGGTGCTGCTCCACGGTCGCCAGCAGTTCGTGGGGATCGAGGCTGCGGCTCTCGAGTGTCACGACGTGTCC
>JBGTIA010000477.1:0-2320 GCA_041745835.1 Ilumatobacteraceae bacterium
GGAGCGGCGGGCCATCGTGAGCGCGATCGGGCCGGCGCCGCAGCCGAGATCGAGGAGGTCACCCGACGAGGCGATCGGCAGGTCGGCGCGCAGCAGCATCGAGGTGGCGGTGTCGAGATGGCCGCGAGAGAACACGCCGCGGTCGGTTTCGAGCACGAATGCGGTGTCCGCCAGGGTGACGTCGACCAGCACCGGCTCCGACGGCACGGTCGGATCCACGTCGAAGTACTGCTCACTGGACACCGCCTCTAGCCTGGCAGAGATGTCGTACACAATCCGCACATACGGCGATCCGGTCCTCAAGACGCAGGCGTCGCCCGTCGTCGATGTCGATGGCCGGATCATCCGACTGGTCGACGACATGTTCGACACACTCGTCGACTCCGGCAACGGGATCGCCCTCGCCGCACCGCAGATCGGGGTGCAGAAGCAGGTCGTCGTCTGGGACATCGACGAGCACCCGCTGGCGATCATCAACCCCGAGGTGGTCGAGTCCGACGGCGAATGGGTCTACGACGAGGGCTGTCTGTCGATCCCGGGCCTGTACGTCGAGATGCTGCGGCCGAAGACGGTGCTGGTGCGCGGCGTCGACCTGAACGGCGAGATCATCGAGATCGAGGCCGACGAACTCGAAGCACGGATGTTCCAACACGAGATCGACCACCTGAACGGCGTCCTGATGTTCGATCGCCTGGAGGGCGATCAGCGCAAGGAAGCCATGAAGGAGTACCGCCGAATCGAAGAAGAGGCGAGCCGTCAGATCGAGCGGACGCCGATCCGTCGCCGTCTCGGCCTGGGCTGAGCGACCAGCGTGAAGCTCGTCTACCTCGGCACGCCGGAGATGGCCGTGCCGCCGCTGCGGGCTCTCGTCGATCATGGTCACGAGGTGATGCTGGTCGTCACACGCGCCGACAAGCGCCGCGGTCGGGGGAGCGCGATGTCACCGAGTCCGGTGAAGGCGGCTGCGCTCGAACTCGGCCTGCCGGTGTCGCACTCGGTCGACGACGTGCTGGCGGCAACCCACGAGCACGGGGAGCAGCCGGGTGCCCAGCTGGGCGTCGTGGTGGCATTCGGCCAGATCATCAAGCCGCACGTGCTCGACGTGATCCCGATGGTCAATCTCCACTTCTCGCTGCTGCCCCGTTGGCGTGGCGCGGCGCCGGTCGAGCGGGCGTTGCTCGCCGGTGACGAGGTGACGGGTGTCTGTGTGATGGCGGTCGAGGAGGGGCTCGACACCGGTGGGGTGTTCGCCCGCCGCGAGGTCACGATCGGTGCCGAGACGACGGCCGCCGAGCTGCGATCGAGTCTGGTCGACGTGGGAACGACGCTGCTCGTCGAGACGCTGGCGCGACCGATCGACGAGTGGATCGACGACCCCGAGCCGCAGACCGGTGAGGTCACCTACGCGTCCAAGTTCACCGCAGACGACTTCGAGATCGACTGGTCGACACCGGCACCGGACGTCCACCGTCTGATCCGGGTGGGCGGCGCATGGACGACGTTCCGAGACAAGCGCCTGAAGATCCACGAGGCGCGCCTCGTCGACGGCCGGGTCGTTGCCGTCACGGTGCAGCCGGAGGGCAAACCGGCAATGGCGTTCGACGCATGGCGCAATGGCGCCCGCCCCACCGCCGATGAACTGTTCGGTGACCGGTGACGCCGACAACGAACGCGGCAGCGCGCGCGGCCCCCAAGCCCGCACGGCGCGTTGCGCTCGACGCACTGCGTCGGATCGAGGTCGACGGTGCGTACGTCAATCTCGTGCTGGGGCCGATGCTCTCGTCGTCGGGCCTCGGCGACATGGACCGGCGCTTCGTCACCGAGTTGGTGTACGGGACGACCAGGATGCGTCGGGCGTGCGACGCCGTGATCGATCGGTTCGTGACGTCGCCGCCGGACGACGCGACCCGTTCGGTGTTGCGCCTCGGTACGTACCAACTCGTGTTCGCCGGTGTCGCCCCGCACGCTGCGGTGAGCGAGACGGTGGGACTGGCGCCCAAGCGCACGAGAGGGTTCGTCAACGCGGTGCTCCGCAAGGTGGCCCGTCTGTCGGTCTCCGAGATGTCTTGGCCGTCGGACGGGGCCCGGTTGAGCTATCCGGACTGGATGGTGGAGCTGTTCCGCTCGGAACTCGGCGACGATGCGGTCCCAGCGCTCGAGCGGATGAACCAGGCCCCGCCCGTGACCGCACGCGCCGACGGCTACGTGCAGGACGAGTCGTCGCAGTGGGTTGCTGCTGCGGTCGAGGCGACGGGGGGTGACCTGGTGCTCGACGTGTGTGCGGCTCCGGGTGGCAAGGCAACTGCGATGGCGGCGAACG
>JBGTIA010000478.1:0-2346 GCA_041745835.1 Ilumatobacteraceae bacterium
TCCGCCCGCATCCGTGCGTTGCTGCGCCAGGCATCCACGAGGCCCTGCTCGAGCTGATCGCCGCCGCCGACGCATCCACCCCCGACGCCGAGTAGTCGCCCCGACCGCCGCGACGTTCTGCGTCCCGGCCGGTAACCCAACCGAGCGATGAGCCAAGCGCCCACATACCGGCTTTTCGCTCATCGGCGGCCCGGACTTCCGCCGAGCGATGAGCCAAGCGACCGCATACGGGCCTTTCGCTCATCGCTCGGACGATGGACGGCGTGCACTTCTGTGGTGGATGGTCACCGTTCGCACCGGCAATGCGGCATCATGGTGGTGTGGGTACACGCATCCTGGCCGTCGAGGACGATGAACGCATCCGGTCGGCGGTCAAACTCGCCCTCGAGGACGAGGGGTGGATCGTCGACGAGGCCGAGAGCGGCGAGCAAGCGATCGAGATGTTCGCCCGTTCGAATCCGGACGTCGTGCTGATCGACATCATGCTGCCCGGCATCGACGGATTCGAACTCTGTCGGACACTGCGCCGCACGAGCGACGTCCCCGTCGTCATGGTCACCGCCCGCAACGACACGCACGACGTCGTGGCCGGCCTCGAAGCCGGCGCCGACGACTACCTGACCAAGCCCTTCGCGCCGAAGGAGTTGTCCGCCCGCATTCGTGCGCTGCTTCGACGCATCCGACCGAGCGTGCACGGCCACGCACGGTTGAGTTTCGGTGATCTCGAGTTGATCCCCGACGAGGGCAAGGTGCTGCGCGGCGGCAACGAGGTCCACCTGACCAAGACCGAGTTCCGGTTGCTCTGCGAACTGGCGGACAGCCCCGGCAAGGTGCTGAGCCGCGAGGTTCTGCTCGACAAGGTCTGGGGCTACGACTACTTCGGTGACGGTCGACTCGTCGACGTCCACGTCCGCCGCCTGCGCACCAAGGTCGAGGCCGACCCGGCGAATCCCCGCCACGTCGTCACCGTGCGCGGGCTCGGGTACCGGCTCCAGACGTGAACGAGGGCGGCTGGTTCCGTCGCCTGGTCAACCGTTCCCGTCCGGCGGCACTCGGGCTACGGCGTCGCATCCTGTTGATCTTCACACTCGGGTCGCTGCTGCTGTCGGTGTTCCTGGCCACCACCACCTACGGCCTGACCCGGTCGAACGTCGTACGCGAGCGGATCGACACCGCGATCAACACCTCCCAGCGCAATGCGCAGGGTGTCGAACGAGATCTCCGTTCACTGCCTGCCGACGCCGAAGCGGCGCGCGCATCGTTGACTCGCATCAGCGTGCAGGACTACCTGATCTGGTACAACGAAAGTTGGGCCGTCGGTGGCGCCACGTTCCGAGATGCCGACGTTCCCCCTGCGCTCGAAGCACGGGTGATCGACGAAGGAACGTCCGCCAGCCAGATCGCCCGCCTCGGCGACGACCTGAACGTGGTGGTCGGCTGGGACATCCCCGGCATCGGGGCGTACTTCGAGGCCTTCCCGCTCGAGGAGGCCGACTCGACGTTGTCGAGTATCCGGTTGTCGCTGCTGCTCGCGGCGGCGATCACCACCGGCCTCGGCATCCTGCTCGGTGTCTTCTCGGCTCGGCGTGCGGTTCGACCGGTCGGCACCGCAGCGCAGGCCGCATCGGCGATCGCCGGCGGCCGACTCGACACCCGCTTGGAGACCACGGACGATCCCGACCTTCGGATCCTGACCGAGTCGTTCAACGACATGGCCGAGGCGCTCCAGCAGCGCGTCGAGCGCGACGCCCGCTTCGCGTCCGACGTCAGCCACGAGTTGCGCTCACCGTTGATGACGTTGTCCGCCTCCGTCGAGGTCATGGAGGCGCGACGGGAGGAACTTCCCGAACGGTCCCGCGCTGCGCTCGACCTGTTGTCGAGTGACGTCGTCCGGTTCCAGGGCCTCGTCGAGGACCTGCTGGAAATCTCCCGATTCGATGCGGGCGCGATCCGCCTGCAGATGGAGGAGTTGCTCGCCGCCGAGTTCGTTCGCCGCGCGGTCGCGGTCAGCTCGCTTCCCGACACGCCGGTGCACGTGTCGGAGCGTGCCGAACTCGCGCTCATCCGTGGCGACCGACGGCGGCTGGCACGCGTCATGGCCAACCTGATCGACAACGCCCGCGCCTATGGCGGGGGCGAGCCCGAAGTGTCGATCACCGTGCTCAACCCCGACGACGAGCCGATGTCCCACATCCTGATCGCCGTCGAGGACCACGGCCCGGGTGTGCCAGAGGAGGAACGCGATCTCGTGTTCGAGCGGTTCGCACGCGGCGGTGGCGCCGGCCGACGCACCGGAAGCGAGGGTGCCGGACTCGGCCTGTCGCTCGTGGACGAACACGTCCGCAT
>JBGTIA010000479.1:0-1746 GCA_041745835.1 Ilumatobacteraceae bacterium
CGAGATCGCCGCCGGCGGGCTCCCCGCGACCGGACCGCTCGTCGACGCGATCGCCGACAGCGGGCTGCCGGCCGACCTGGTCGAACCCAACGCCTTCATCGTCGTCGATGCCGTCCACGGCTCGGCGTTGAGCGTCGGGTCGGCCAACCGCCACGACACCGACGACCTCGCCGCACTGCGGGCCGCGTTCGAGATCGGGATCGACACGATCGTGGCTGGCATCACGATGCTCGCAGGCAACGGGAATTGACGCTCGAGCCGCGATCCTGACGCCGTACGGTTCGACACGTGAATGCCGTCACGTTCGACCACTACCTCGCCGGCGTCGTCGGCCTGGGACTCCTTCGTCACTGGTACGCCGATGGTGAGGAGAACGACGCTCGCCTGGCGGAGTTGGCCGACGTGCTGTCGAAGAGCGGCGAGTTCCCGTACTCGCTCGAACTGAGCCCGGCGGAGCGATCGGTGGACGTCGGGTACGCCGAGTGGGCAGAGTCGTACGACGGACCGAACCCGATGATCGAGCTGGAGGAGGCCGTCGTCGTGCCGATACTCGAACGACTCGCTGCTCCTGGCGTGCGGGCGCTCGATGCGGCGTGTGGCACCGGTCGCCATACCCGGCAGCTCGACGCCTGGGGTTGTGTCACCACCGGGATCGACCAGTCGGAGGCGATGCTCGCGGTGGCGCGCACCAAGGTCCCGGGAGCGACGTTCGAGCATGGCGACGTCGAGCACATGCCGTTCGACGACGACTCCTTCGATCTGGCGGTCGTGTCGCTCGCGCTGTGTCATCTGTCCGATCCGACCCAGGCCGTGATCGAACTCGGTCGCGTGCTCGCGCCGGGTGGGACGCTCGTCGTCGCCGATCCACATCCGATGGGCGGCATTCTCGGCGGGCAGGCCTACTACGGCGGCGTCGCCAATGGGCGGACGATGACATTCGTGCGCAACCATCGCCACGGTGCGTCCACCTGGCTCCGGGCCTTCTCGGCCGCCGGGCTGCTCGTCGCCGACTGCATCGAGGCGCCGTTCACCGACGAGCAGATCGCCGGGGATCCATCCGCAGCGTTCCACCCAGACGCCGCCCGCGCCGCGATCACCGACTTGCCGAGCGTCTGGGTCTGGGAACTCACTGCGCCGCCGCTGTTCTGACACCGCCAAGACGCGCTCGCAGACGAGGAGTCTGTGCCGACCCGGTTGTGGATTGCGCAACTGGATTCGCACAGACCAGTAGCGCGAGTCGGACGTTGTCGAACACACCGGCAGCGGTTCGCTCGCGCATCGATCGGTAGGTTCGACGGATGGCCGACGATCAGACGTTCCACGACGACATCGAGGGCTATGCCGGCCGGCTGAGTTACCGGGCCGGCGAGACCATCACGCTGCACGTGTCGACGCGCAGCCCTCGATTCGACGTCGTCGTCGAGCGGTGGGGTGCGACCCGAGTGCGACGTTGGGAGGCGACCGACGTGCCCGGCCGATTCATCGAACCGCCGCCGGACGCCGACTCGGCCGGATGCCGCTGGCCAACTGCGATCGAGATCCCGATCGGCATCGATTGGCAACCGGGCTTCCATCTCGTCACCCTCACCGCCCAGGGTGCGCCCGCTGGTCGCGATGTCGCCCACGCCTGCTTCGTCGTGCGGCGCCGACCCGACGACAACGCACAGGCCCGGACGCTGCTCGTGCTCGACACCAACACCTGGCACGCCTACAACACGTGGGGCGGCCGCAGCCTCTACACCGGCG
>JBGTIA010000480.1:0-2783 GCA_041745835.1 Ilumatobacteraceae bacterium
ATCGAGCGCAACGCCGAGATCGACATGCTCCCACTGCGCGATCTGGGCGGCACGTGGGGCCCGGCATACGTCGGTGACGCCGATCCCACCGACCCGCTCGTGTCGCCCGCACTCGCCGACCTGCACGGGCTGCCACCGATGCTGATCCTCGCCGGCGGGGCGGAGTGCCTGCTCTCTTGCGCGGAGCAGATCGCCGCCAACGCGGACGCGGCCGGCGTCGATGCCCGGCTGAGCGTGTACCCCGACAAGGTCCACGGCTGGATGATCCTGCCCAAGCTGCCGGCGACCATCGCCGCCGTGAGGGAAGTCACCACCTGGATCAACGACCTGCTCGCCTCGGGGCGTCACCAGGGCACCTGACCGCTCCCAACAGATTCTGAGGTAAAGCCCCAGAAGGGGGCTGCGAGAGGCATTGCGCGCGACGTGAGCTGAACTTCAGCGACCCGACGCTCCAGCCGCTATGCGATTCGATCGCGACGCTGCTCGTCGTTCGGGGTGCCTCGCCGTCGCTCGTTGCGTGCTCGGGATCGCCGAGTCGGCTCGCCGTCGCGGTGGATCGGGGCAGGGATGCCCGCCTTCCGGTGCTCCATGCCCCCAACCTCGGGATCGGGGCAGCGGTGCCCGCTTTCCGATGCTCCATGCCTCCAACCTCGGGCTGGCTGCGACCGAACGACGGCTCGGGTTGCACCGCGGCGACCGTCGGCTGTCCCAGAACGCGCGACCAGAACGCCGTGGATCAACATCTCAGAAGTGCCGGTGATGGCGAGCGCCCGGCGATCTGGCGACAGGCCCGTGGGCTCACTGTGCGTGGCTGACCTGGCCGTAAGCGGGCAGTTGTTGTTGGCCGCCAGCGGGCAGAACTCGGTGGCCGCCAACACCCCCGGACAGCACGGGTGGCAACACCCCCAGGCCATCTCGTGACAGGGGCAGAAAGTCCCGCCCGCACTGCCGAGCACCAGTCCCCATCATCCCGCACGAGGACTACCGATCAAGGTAAGGGGCGCAGACGCGCCTTGATGGGAGCCGAGGCCGCTGGCCGAGATTTCCACGTCGGCCTGCTCGAGGCGCTGCCGCCCACGTCGACCTGTCCGGTCGCCGTGGGATGGACATTGGATGACCGTTTACAGCTGATCTCGACGGTCAATCGACGACATAGGCGGCGAACCGGCGCCGTGCGGCGATCACTCGAGCGGCTGTGGGTCGACGAGCGCGCGTCAGCGGCGGCGCTTGACTGGTTGGAGTCGTAGCAGACGACGGACAACGGTCGCGGAGTGCCGCTCTGGCGGCGGCCATTGCATTGTCGGGCTACGAACTCAACGACTCGAAGACCGAGGTCTACCCGCAGCACCGGGCCCTCGAGTCATGGGATACGTCGAGCGGATCGAGGCACGATCGATCAGCGGGGGGAAGTGCGATGACGCGCGCGGTTGCGTGGTGGCGTGGGGTAACGCAGCGGATCGTCGGCCAGCAGTGGTTGGGCGGCGATCACCGTCGGGTCGCAGCCGGACTCCCATGGCAGGCGGCCGCGGCGGTCGGACCAGCAGACCTGCACCATCTCGGGCAGCGGCGAGCCGAAGATCTCGATCCACGCGCCGATGCGTCCGGGATCGCGCCGGAGCCAGAGGTCGGGAACGGGAACGAGCGAGATCGCCTTCTCTCGTCGACCGTACGGCTCGTGACGGTGTTGTCGGCCGACCGCGAGGGGTGTGCCGGCGCGCACCGCCTCGAACACCGGGTTCATCACGGCGTTCACGGCTGAGAGCGTCAGCCCGAACGTCACGATCTCCGGATGGCCGTGCTCGCAGAAGCCGAGGCTGTAGGCGTACGGGCAGGGGGAGGGTCCGCACGTGCAGCCGGGCACCGCGCAGTCGCCGGTTCCGACCACGATCGCGGTGTAGCCGTGCTGATCGATTCGTCCGATGGTGTCTCGACGCAGTTGCTCGAAGATGTCGGGTTGGGGCTCTGGGGTCATGGGCCGAGCATGCCCATGACGGTGTCACACCGACGGTTGGGTCGACGACGTCCTGCGGCGTGTTGTCTGCGTTGCAGGATCTGCCAGAGTACGAGCCATGTCGCCTCGTGATCGCATCGACCCGGAGTCCCGTGAACCGTTGGATCTGTTGCTGGGAATGCTGCCAGGCGGGTTCAACGCAATCGGCGACATCACCGCCCGACGCGCCACGTTCGATGCGCTGATCGCCGAGATGACCAAGGACCTCCCACCCGCCGAGAACGTGAGCGTGGAGGATCTGCAGGTTCCGGGTCTGGAGGGAGATCCCGAGGTCGCCGTACGGGTGTATCGACCGGTCGACGCCGATCGACCGCTGCCGGGGCTGTACTACATCCACGGCGGCGGGATGATCCTCGGCCATCTCGACGCCGAGGACCAGACGGCGGTTCGCTTGTGCGACGAGGTCGGCTGTGTCGTGGTGTCGGTCGCCTATCGCCTCGCTCCCGAGCACCCACACCCGGCTCCGGTGCGCGACTGCTACGCCGGCCTGGTCTGGGTGGCCGACAACGCCGCCACGCTCGGAATCGACCCCGATCGGCTCGCGATCTACGGGGGTAGCGCTGGGGGTGGGCTCGCCCTCGGCACGTCGCTCATGGCGCGCGACCGCAGTGGGCCGGCGTTGTGCTTCCAGATGCCGATCTACCCGATGATCGACGATCGCAACGAGACCGCATCGAGTCACGCGATCACGAACATCGGCGTCTGGGATCGACGCAACAGTTTACTGGCCTGGAAGGCGATCCTCGGCGACCGCGCCGGAAGCGCGGACGTG
>JBGTIA010000481.1:0-5417 GCA_041745835.1 Ilumatobacteraceae bacterium
GTGGTGCCGCCGGTGTAGAGCATGTACAGGTCGTCTTCGGCGCGTTCGATCCGCTCCTTCGGCTCGTTGGTGTCGATCACGTGGTCGTACGCGAGCGCTCCGGGTACGTGACCGGCGCCGCCGTCATCGACTTCGATCAACAGCTTCATGTTCGGCAGGTGTTCGGCGACGCGTGCGACCCGGTCGCCGAGCGACGAGTGGAAGATGATCGCCTCGGAGTCGGAGTTGTCGAGGAGGTACCAGAGTTCGTCGTCGAGATAGCGATAGTTGACGTTGATCGGGACGCCGCGCATCTTGAACACGCCGAACTGCGACTCCATGAACTCGTTCGAGTTGTACATGAACAGCGAGACCTTCGAACCCGGCCCCAGGCCGGCAGCGTCGAGGGCTCCGGCGATGCGAGCCGCGCGTTCGTCGTAGGCGGACCACGACCGGGTGGTCGTGCCGTGGGTGACGGCAGGAAGGTCCGGGATCGAGTCGGCGATCGATTCCCAGACGGTGGCGAAGTGCATCTCCATGACGGTCACAGTAGCGAGGTCGTCGTGCCGGAGGTCACGCTGGAACGGAGCCCGATCACCGTGGCTCGACGTGGCCCCCTCAGCGGGGACCGCCGTCGACGTCGATCACCGTGCCGGTGGTGTACGACGACGCATCGCTCGCGAGGTAGAGGGCCGTGCCGATGATCTCGTGCGGCTGACCGCCGCGTTCGAGCGCAAAGCCGGCTCGTGCCGAGCGCTCGAAGGCATCGAGGTCCCAGGCCTTCGAGATGTCGGTGAGGAACGGGCCCGGCGCGATGCAGTTGACCCGCACCTTCGGTCCCAGTGTGCGCGCGAGGCCGTAGGTCAGGTTGTTGATGCCTGCCTTCGCGGCGCCGTAGACGAGTTCGTTCGGGCTGGGACGGTGGGAGGCGATCGACGACACGAAGATGATCGAGCCGCCATCGCTGCCGCCGTGTTCCGGGCCGGCCATCCGGGTGCCCACCAGCGCCGACAGGCGGAACGGGCCCTTCAGATTGACGTCCAGCACCTTGTCGTAGAGCTCCTCGGAGATCGCATCCACGCTCGTGTACAGCGGCGACATCCCGGCGTTGTTCACCAACACGTCGCAGCGGCCGAACTCGTCGTAGATCGTCTCGTGCAGTCGACCCGCGTCCTCCCACCGCCCGGCGTGGTACGCCACGGCGAGGGCCCGTCGACCGGACGATCGCACCTCGTCGGCGAGTGCCTCGCAGGCATCGAGCTTGCGGCTGGCGATCACGACGTCGGCACCGCGCTCGGCGAACGCGAGCACCATCTCGCGGCCGAGTCCGCGCGAGCCGCCGGTCACCACCGCCACCCGGCCGGACAGGTCGAACAGGTCCTTCCCCATGCGAGTCGAGTGTTGCAGGACCACGCAGTACGGATTACATCGCGGGTCTGACCCCGCATGTAATGACCGGTCAGATGGCGAGGGCGGCTCGGCGGGCGTCGAGGACGGCTTCGTGGATCGTTCGCGGCGCCACGGCGTCGCCGATCTGGACGGTCCCGTCGATCGGCTCAGTCGGGAACCGGAACCCACAGTCGACGAGCGCGACGCACGGAATCGTGCGGCGCCGGCCGGAGTACCGGTCTTCGACCTCGACGTGATCCGACCGAACCGCCCGCAACAGAGTGCGCTGCTCGATCGTGACGCCGGCCTGTGCGAGTCGGGTGTTCGCCGGCGCCAGGTCACCGGTACGCGACAGCTCGTTGCCCGCGATGTTGTCCTGTGTGACGAGCACGGCTCGACCACCGAGGCCCTCTGCGAGGGCCACGCCGATCGGGCCACCGATCGGATCGAACACGACCACCGTGCCCGCTTCGGGCAGTTGCGAGTTGCCCCGCTTGACGTCTGCCACATCGAACACGACGGCATCGGCGGAGACGTCGTACGGTCGGGCGCCCGGCAGCGAACCGGTGGCCTGGAGCACCGTGGTGTGGTCGCCGACCTCCCACGTGCTGGTGGCCAGACGGATGTCGGTGCCGAGGTGGTCGTGTTCCCGGCGCCACCAGTCGACGAGTGCTGCGTTCGGCCCCGCAACAGCGGCGAGCCCTCCGACGTGATCGGCCTGCTCGATCAGCGTGACGCGATGACCGCGGATGACCGCAACCCTGGCGGCTTCGAGGCCTGCGGGTCCGGCGCCGACGACCACGACATCGCGCGGATGTGGCGTCGGGACGTACCAGTCGGGGTCCTCGGTCTCGCGGCCGCTGGTCGGCTCGGCGATGCACGTCACGATCGGATTGCGGGCGTCGCGGACCTGGCAGGTCTGGTTGCATCGGGTGCACGGCCGGATGCGATCGCCGGCTCCGCTGTGCAGCTTGGTGACGAGGTCGGGGTCAGCGATCTGAGACCGGGTCATCTCGACGGCGTCGCAGAGCGCATCGTCCTCGTACCCTCCGAGCGCCCACTCGGCTTGTCCGACGTCGACGATCGAGCCCTGCAGGATCACCGGGACCCCGGGGTGCGACTCGTGCACGGCGGAACGAACCGAGCGGCACACGTCGATGTTGAATCCGGTCGGCTCGTGGAAGTCGGGTCGGGTCTTCTCCACCGTGTAGATCGAGCCCCTCGTGACCACGAGGTAGTCGAGACCGACACCGACGAGCTCGCTGGCGATGCCCGGAGCCATCTCGGGGGTGATGCCGGCCCACGGCGCGAGTTCGTCGCACGACAACCGCAATCCGACCGCCCGCCCGGCGGCTGCGCCCCGCGTGGCCTCGATCACCTGGCGCGCGAACAGGAGCCGGTCGTCTCCCCAGCCGTCGTCGCGCTGATTCGTGAGCCCGGACAGGAACTGGCGCACCAGGCTGTGTTGGCCCGCGTTGATCTCGACGCCGTCGACGTCGGCGTCGATCGCGAGCTTCGTCGCGGCGGCGAATCCGTCGACGACCGCAGCGATGTCGTCGGGCTCCATCCACTTCGGTACCTCGCGCGAGTTCACCTCGGGGACGCGTGAGGGTGCCCACAGCGGTCGCTGCGAGTACGCCGACGACCCCTGTCCGCCGGCATGATCGAGCGAGGCGATGACCAGCGAACCGTGCGGCCGGCAGGAGCCGACGATGTCAGCCCAGCCCTCGCCGCATCGTTCGGCCAGAGGCGATCGCTCGTACGGCCAGTCCGACGGGTGGACCGAGGCGCCCTCGACCACCACCGCCCCGCAACCGCCACGTGCCCGACGTTCGTAGTAGGCCACGAGTCGTTCGGGGATCGATCGGTCGTCGGCGCCGAGGTTCGTCACGTGCGGCCCGAACAGGACCCGGTTCGGGGCGGTACGCGAGCCGATGGTGATGGAGGACAGCAACTTCATCAGGGCGTCAATTCTGGCTGAGCGCGTGCTCTTCGCGCCGTATGAGCCGCCTGATGTTGCCGGCGTGCTTCAACACGATCAGCGCACACAGGCCGGCGACGGCGGCGAATTCCCATGCCGGCGTGTCGAGCACGATCAGACCGATCGGCACGAGGAGGACCGCAACCACCGAGCCGAGCGCCGCCTTGCCGGTCACCCTGCTGACGAGCCACCACACGCCGACGGCGAGGGGTGCGAGGATCGGTTGGACCACGAGCAGCACCCCGGAACCGGTGGCCACCCCCTTGCCGCCCCGGAACTGCCGGAACACCGGGAACATGTGACCGACGATCGCCGCGGCGCCGCACCAATAGGCCATCGGCCGCCCATCGAGGGCGAGCCCCAGGCCGGCTGCGATGGCGCCCTTGCCGGCGTCGAGCACGTAGACCCAGATGCCCTTGCGCCAGCCGAGTGCCCGCGTGACGTTCGATGCGCCGGGGTTGCCGGAGCCGAAGGTCGAGATGTCGATCCCGGCCGCTCGGGCAACGAGGATGGCGCTCGGGAACGTGCCGAGCACGTACGCGATCGGCACCAGGATCCACATGGAACAGGATCCTTGCAGGCTCCGCACCGAAATCGGGCAACCATCGACCCCGTGCGCGAACTAGCGTAACTCGCCCTGTGGCGGCCGATCTCTTCCCCGAACTCGCCGCCGAGCGAGCACACCTCGCGTTCGCCCGCTCCTCGCGCGATCGGATGATCGAACGGCTCGAGGGTGTCGACCCCGAGGGCGCCGCCGACGACATCACCAAGGAGTACATCGAGGTCACGGTCGCCGACGCCCTCGAGGACCTGCGCAGCCCAGGAGCCGGTGACTTCTTCGGTCGGATCGACGACTGGTACATCGGCCGGCGTCACATCGAGGACGATCGCCACGATCCTGTGGTGGTCGACTGGCGGGCGCCGATCGCTGCGCCGTTCTACCGAGCGACGTCGGTCGATGCGCTCGGCGTCGCGTTCCGGCGCCGGTTCACGCTCGACGATGGCGACCTGATCGCCTATCTCGACGAACACCTCGACGACCCCGATGAGGGTGAGGTCGCCGGAGGCATCCCCGACCCGGTGCTCGCCGAGATCGGCGCCGAGCGGACTGGCGCGATGCGCGAGATCGTGGCCACGATCCAGGGTGAACAGGACGTCGTGATCAGGGCTCCGATCGACCAGGTGCTCGTGGTGCAGGGAGGACCCGGTACCGGCAAGACGGCCGTAGCGCTGCACCGGGCGGCGTACCTGCTGTTCGAACACCGGGGTCGGCTCGCCCGTGACGGCGTGCTGGTCGTCGGACCCAACCGTGCGTTCCTCGACTACATCGGCAACGTGCTTCCGTCCCTCGGCGAGCGGTCGGTCCGCCAGGTGACGATCGACGAGCTGTGCATCCCTCGAGTCGACGTCACCGGTGTCGACGACGTCGAGTCAGCGCGCTGGAAGGGCTCCGCTGACCGGATGGCCGACCTCGAGGATGCGGCGCTCGCAGCGATCCGCCCGCCGGCCGACGACATCCGCATTCCCATCGGAGCGCGTACGCACGTGATCCGTCGCGACCAGTTCAGCGAGTGGCTGGAGACGGCGATGTCGGGAACGAGCCCGCTCAACCAGCGGCGCGAGCGAATGCGGTCGCTCGCGCAGCGTGAGCTCCTCCAACGCACCGGATCGGACGACACGTGGAAGCAGGCCGCCGCCCTGAAGTCGGCGATCAACACGGCGTGGCCGACGCAGAAGCCGGTGCGACTCGTCGATCGCCTGCTCCCCGGACCGTCGGGGAAGCGACGGGTGTGGACTCGGGCAGACCAGCTCCTCGTCGACGAGGCGAACTCGATGCTCAACGGATCGCCGTTCACCTACGGCCACGTGATCGTCGACGAGGCGCAGGACCACTCCGCGGTCGCGCTGCGGGTCATCGGTCGTCGCAGCCCGACCGGCTCGATGACGCTCGTTGGCGATGTCGCTCAGTCGACGACGCCGGCCGGTCAGGAGCGATGGTCGAGCGTGTTCGACCACCTCGCCGTACGCGGCCGGCCCGACGGCGTCGTCGCGCATCTGACGATCGGCT
>JBGTIA010000482.1:0-7295 GCA_041745835.1 Ilumatobacteraceae bacterium
TGGGCACGAGCCACAGGGTTCCGCCCAGGAGCACGATCGCCATGACGCCGAAGTAGAGAGCGAGGTTCCAGGGAGCGTCAAGGTCGACGAGACTCACCGCGGTGCTGGCGGCGACAAGAGCCGCAATGCCGAGCAGACGAACACCCGTCACCTATCGCTGTCGGCTCGGCGAGCATCGCTTCAGGCCCGGACCGATTGCTGGTCGTGGTTACTGCAAAGCAGCGACGATGGCGAGGAGCAGTAACGATCCTCCACCGATCACGAGGGCGATCTTCAGGCGACGCGCTCCCAGACCTCGAGCGAAGGCGCCTGCTGAGTTGACCTGACCCATCGGCGTCAAGACGCTGCCTGGCCCCTCGTCGAACCGTGGCGGGCGAATGGGTGTCGACTCCACCAGGGGGCCATCTTTCGGCAGGTACTCGTCCACACCGAGACCATAGGCCGGAGTGCCCAGCCGCTCGCTGACGACGAAGGACCCGCAGCCGTGACTGTCACCGAACGCCGGTTCCGCGACCGGGTCCGGTCGTGCCACGCTGGCAGCGTGTCATCGCACGCTCCGCCCGGCTACGACTGCCCATTCTGTAGGAACATCCGGACCGGTGAGGCCGACTACCCCCTGAAGATCGTCTACCGCAGTGCGACCGTGTTCGTGAAGATCAATCCGAGGTGGCGACTCCACAATCCCGGCAGTGTGCTGGTGATTCCCAGCGACCACTACGAGAACATCTTCGATCTCCCCGACACCCTCGCCACCCCGATCCACGCAGCGGCACGATCGGCTGCGACGGCCATGAAGGTGGCGTTCGGTTGCGACGGAATCTCGCTTCGCCAGCACAACGAACCCGCCGGCAGCCAAGACGTGTGGCACTACCACCTCCATGTCATCCCGCGCTGGCACGGCGACGACCTCGACCAGCACCCAGCCGCCGCCGCCGATGCCGACGAGATCCGACGCCGAGCGCAACAGCTGCGTAACGCGTGGCCCGCGTCAACGTAGGCAGCGCACGCTCCAGGGGGTGCCACCTACCGCCGGGTCAGTGGACCTCGTTCTGCGCTGTCTGTTGGCGCGAACAACGTAGCGCCGAGCGGCAGATCGGGGCTATGTCGGTGGCTGGAGGAACGTGCGAGGCCCTACACCATCTCGGACGCCAACACTTGTCCGTCCGCACCGATCAGACGCACCTCCGCTCCGCCGGAAGGAAGATCTGCGACGAATATCCGTTCGGGCCAACCGTCGACAACGGTCAACTCCACATCCTGCTCCGTGCCATCGCCCACGATGACGACGCGAACTGCGTCGGCGTCGTCCGTGCCCCCGATGATCGTCGCGCTCGGGTAGTGCGTTCCACCTTCCACTGTCCGGATACCCAGCTCGTCGTACTCGTCATCGAAGCAAACGCCACTGACTGCCTGGTTCACCGTCGACGTTTCGTACTCCACGCATCGAAGGCCGTCCTCGTCAACGAACGTCCGCGGCGAGTGCGGCGACTCCGAAACCGATGGCGGCGCGGCCGCTACAGCCGAGCCTTCGCTCTGCGTGGTCGTCGACGGGACGACGGGCGCCGATGACTCGACACCGGCACTCGTGGTTCCGTCAGAATCTCCGCAGGCCGTTCCTGTCGCCGATACCGCAGCCAAGCAAGCAACTGCGAACGCGATCCTGGTGGCCGTCATGGGCGAAGGTTCACCGATCGACTACCGGATGTCAACTCACGTTCATGACTCCGTATGGAACCGTCGAGGACCGCACCGAATGCCTGCTCGGGGCGCCGATCGCAAGCCACTGAAGCGCACAGATGATCCGATCTGCAAGTGTCACTAAACGGCGGTGAAGGTTTGATGCGGGCGATGAATATCGGGTGCTCGAGTTGGGCCGCGATGTGGCGCGAGTCGGATGCCGACTGTCGGATTATCGAGTGCGCATTATGCGCTGACCCCGCTGAGCAGAATGCCGGATCCCGGGCGGGTTCCGAGGTCATCCCGCTGCTGTCGATATGCGTGCCCCCGAACCGGCGAGAGGGCCAGGCGGACGTCCTGCTGATACGAACCGCTCGATCACTGCGTGAGCATTCATCAGCCGCCCCGACCACCCGGAGAGGGCGGCGAGCGAAGTGGGGCGGAAACGCGCAACGGCCCCGGTCACCGCATCAAAAGCCGTGAACCGGGGCCGTGGGATCGAGCCCAATTGGCCTCAGGAATTCGGAAAGATCAGCAGAGACCCCGAGCGATGGTGTTCTTCCCCTGCCCACCTACGACCTGCACGACGTCTCCGACGTTGGTGAAGCCTAGAGCTTCCTGTCCGGAGGTAGAGGTGACAGTGATGGTCTGTGGTTCGGGGTGTCATGAGGTTAGTTCGAGTAGGTCGATGGGTCGTCGGCCGGCCATGTAGTCGCCGTGGTTGCGGCGGCGGTGGTTGTAGGTGGTCAGCCAGGCGTCGGCTTCGCGTTGGAGTTGGCGAATGCTGGTGAAGCAGAGCCGGTGGAACGCTGGCCGCCAGCATTCTTGGAGCATCGTTCCTTGGAAGCGTTCAACGACTGCGTTGTGGTTTGGTGACCGCGCCGGGATCTTGATCCGCTCAACGTTCTTCACGGCGAGCGCGTCAGCGAACGCGGTGGCCTTGTACTCGGGTCCGTTGTCCGCGACGATCGCCTCGATCGGGAACCCCATCTTCGACCAGGTCGTCCAGATCCGTTCGAAGAACGCGACCGACACGTCTTTGTTCACCACGCCATGCACGAGCCACACCATCGCCCAGCGGGTGTAGGTGTCGACCGCAGTGAGTTGGTAGACCTTGCCGACTCCTTTCAGATTGCCGATGTAGAACGAGTCCACGGCGATGAGGCCACCGGGTTTGCCGGCCCAGTGGCAGAACCCGAACGGTTCGTCATCGACGGCGACCTCGGTGACCAGACCCGTCGTGAGCGCGGTGATTGCCGCAGCTCGCGCAAGGCGCTGGTGGCGGCGGCCGAGACCGTGAGCGACCAACAGGTTCTGCACGGTTGATTTGCTGATCTGGAAGCCTTGATCAGCGAGCCGGTCCGCGTACTGGCGACACCCGAGTGTCGGTGTCGTGATGGCCAAGGTGAGCAGCACCTCGAGCACATGGGTCGGTGTTGCGTTCGGCATCGCGGGTGGCCGCTTCGTCTTCGGCCGCAACGCCGCGATCCCGTACTTCGCTGCAGCGTTGCGCCACTTGTAGAACGTCTTGCGACTCATCCCGAACGTCCGACACGTCTCCGCGACGTTGCCGGTTGTTCGGGCGTGATCCAAGGCGCGGACACGTTGCTGGTACACAATCTGATCTGAGGTCACGGTGGTGGTCCCTTCGTGGGTCTGTAGGAGGAACCACAGGTTCCACCACCGGGCCCACCTCACGGCGGACCTGTCACCTCTACCTCCGGACAGGAAGGCCTAGAGCGCCTTCGGTGTTGATGGTCTTGTGGATCCCACCGAAGCACGAACGCTCGGTCCCGCGGTCGGAAGGCGCAGCGGCTGCGGCTGCGGCTGCTCCGAAGGTAGCGATGCCGAGGCCGGCGGCGACGATTCCGGTGACGATCTTCTTCTTCATGGTGGCTTCTCCTCTGTAGTCGTGGGTGACGATTGCTCGCTGCAATCAGAAAGGTCTTCGGTCCCAACGGGCTGGCTGGATGCAGGAAACTTGAAATCGCGGGAGGTCCGGAAGCGATGCCGAACAACGGTCGAAGTTCGAATGGTTCGCAACTGCGACAACAACGTCGAACCTCTTCGACGACTCCGTGTCCGCAGTCAGATGGGAACTCTCGATGTACCGAGCTGTCGACGATCGATTCGTTTCCGGCGTTCGGACCACGGTCTACGGACCCGACCTTGGCCATCAGGACTTCAGCGTCGAAGTCTGCGTGTGAAAGCCAGGACCGGCTTCAGCACGCGATTCGGCCAACGCACGACGATTGCCCACCACATATCGCCGTTCGACAAGGCCGTCTCGTCAGCCCATAGCGAAGCCCCTTCGTGTCAAGGCGCAGTTTTGGAGGCGTGTCGGCGCGCGCTGAAGGAGGCCTCTTGCCAGGCGGTCGAGGCTGGTCATAGGGTCGGTTGTGGGTCCGGGAAGTGACTGATCCGAAGAGCCGGCCGTTCAGGATGCGAGGCCGGTCACGCTGGATTTCGTGTCGTTCCTGATTGTCCTCCCGGGCCCACTTTGATCAGTCGGTCTCGACGCGTCGCGCGTCGTTGACGACGATGCGGAACACGCGGTCAGAGCTCCGGCGCTTGAGCGCTCGGATGGCTTCTTTGGACGATTTGCCCTCGGCGATCTTGCGGTCGTAGTAGGTGCGTCCCTCGCCCTCGTAGCGGAGCTGACAGATCGCAGCGACGTGAAGAGCGTGGTTGATCTTGCGGTTCCCGCGCGGGTTCAGCCGGTGCCGGATCCGTCCGCCCGACGATGCTTCGATCGGGGCGGTCCCGTTGTAGGACGCGACCTGTGCTTTGGTCGCGAACCGTTCGATGTCTCCGGAGTAGCCGAGGATCGTTGCCGCGTTGATCGGGCCGATCCCGACGATCGAAGTGAGCGTCGTTCCGACGCCGACACCGCTTGGTCGACGCGCTTCTTCGATGCCTTCAAGATGGTGTCGAGTCGAGCGTGTCATCGACGAGTTCGGTCGCGATCAACACCCGATGGCGGACGACTTGGGAGTCGACCACGACGGTGTCGAGCACGGCGTTGGCCTCGGAAACAGTGGGTTCGGTGCCGATCCCGCACGCTGCGAGTTCACCCAGCAACGCATGCAGACGGGTGCAGTGCTTGTTGCGAAGCTGGGCCATGTCACGATGGCTTTTCGCGAGGAGCCGAAGCACTCGGACGTGGTCATCCGGGCGCACCCGGCCAGGCGATCGGACCGCAACGCGGCGATTGCGACCGAGCGTGCGTCGTTGGGGTCGTTCTTCTGCGAGCGGCCCGAGCCCAGCACCCGAAACCCTCGACGCGAGCACCGGCGGAACGTCGAACACCGTCTCGCCCGCAGCGACGAGCTGCTGGGCAAAGAGGTAGCCGAGACCGTTCGCTGACTCGACCGCCCATTCGCATTTTTCAAAGGCGGGCCGCCCACTCGCGTAGCCGGTCTGCCTGGGTGCTCGAGGCGCTGAGTTTGAACTCGTCAAGGGCCACCTCGTGGTCATCGATCGCGACCGACCGGCGGACAGTTCGCTAGAAAGCCAACCCGTTCGGGCGTGTTCGATTGGTCGAGAATCGGCACCCGGCGTGGAAACGGACCCAGGGATCGGTTCCCTCGGGTGACGCCCGCCTGCTCGATCGAGTTCAGCCGACGTCCACGAACCGACTGAGGAACTCTTGGGCGGCTGGGGTGTCGACTCGGGTGTTGTAGTTGACGGCGTTGCAGTTCGGGTTCCCGCCACTTGTGACCGAGATGATCACATCGGTGTCGTGGAACAGGTTCGGTGAACCGGAGTCGCCGTAGCAGACACCCGAACCTCCAATGACGCTGTGCGGATTCTGCTGGTACACGACGTAGGAGTGCGTGAGGCCGGTGACAGTCATCGAACCGAGCCGACGGACGCCGTCGTAGGTGAGCTGGAACCCTCCCGGCTCGTTCCAGATCGGGATCGCTCCGTATCCGACCGCGTCGACCGTGAGGAACTTCAGGTCGCCTGCGCGTTTCATCTCGTCGAGCACGCCGGCGTCGGGAAGGCGCACTGGGCTCGCAGCGGCGGCCGGGAACGATGCAGCGACCGAGCCCGCCGGCAACAGGAACACGCCGAGGTCACGCAGATCGCTTCGAGCTCGACCAGAGGATGCCACCGACTCCCACGCGACCACCGAGATCGGCGACGCGGGCAGTGCGTCGTCGGAATTGTTGTCGAACGACACCATGACCAAGTCCGGCGGGACATTCTCTTCGTCGGGTGGGAGGCAATGGGCAGCGGTGAGCACCACGTCGAACTGGCCGTCGTTCGACGGGCCCAAATACCCGAGCGAACAGACGATGTCGAAGATCGACACGGCTCCGTCCTCGTCGCCGTCGTAGTAGATCGCTCCGACCGCCGGGTGCCGATCGAGATCGGGTTCGCCTCCCCAGACAGCGTGGGCGGCGGTCGGTGCCACGGCCAACAGACCACCAAGGAAGATGATGAGGACTCTGCGCATGATGTGCTCCTTTCGTCTCGACTCGATCGAGCCGTGACCACAGCGTCGATGACGTCCGTGGCAGTTCGGTGGCAGTCGCCCGGAGCGTGTCAGCCGATGATGGAGGCGTCCGGCCACTGCGGACAGGTGCGCTCATAGCGCCGGTCGGGACCCATCACGGCTGTCCATTCAGCGCCGGTCAGGTTGCGGCCAGCCTGCAGGCACGCAGCGTCTTCGAGGCTCTCCGCGTCGAGCGAGACGATCCGCACCTCGTCGATGAATCCCTCGCCACTACGGCCGCCGAGGTACAGCGTCTGGCCGTCGGGCGCTGCCGCCGAGATGCCGGCGGGGATCACACCGGAGGCCGGTTCCCCGGTCTGTCGATCCCACAGTTCGACACCCAGCACGCCGCTCGAGACGAGCAGGTCGGGACCGGCCAGCGCCACATGGTTGGGGAACGCCTCGGCCCGGTACACAGGGCCGACCGGTTGCAGCGTCATCGGGTCGCGAGCCACGAACGGGCCATTGGCGATGCCGGTGATGAGCGTTCCGTCGTCGAGCAACATGGACGGCACGGCCTCGATCACGTCGAGTGGGATCAGCTCGCTGTCGCGCCACTCGGCGACCATCGTCTGGCCGGTGTCGCTCGTTGCGACCACGCGCGATCCGTGGTCGGTGTCGGCGGCAGAGACCACCACGACGCGCTCGGACGAGACCGCCGACTCGTCGGACATCTGGATCGGCTCCGCGATCAGGCGCAGGCTCTCACCGTCGAGGAGCTGCACGCCGCGACCTGCGGTCACGAGCACACGGTCGTGGTCCGAGTAGGCGATCGCCCCTGTCGCCTGGCTCGGGACAGGCCCGATCGGCACCGGACCGGCGACTCGCCGCCGGGCACTGACGTCCCAGACGGTCACCTCGGTCGCGCACTCCAACCCGGGCCCGAAGGGACAGCTGGCCACCGCCAGCCGCCTCCCGTCGCTCGAGAAGTCGATGCCGAGCAGGCTCGTGCCAGTTGGGTAGGGGAGCTCACCGACCGGTTCCATGTCGGCTCGGTCGAACAGTCTGACGCCCCGGTCCGAGCCCCACACGATCAGCAGCGAGCCGTCGGGACTGAGGGTGACGGCACCGAGTCCTGACGGCTCGAGTGCGTGCCCAAGCTCTTCGCGCGGGCTCA
>JBGTIA010000483.1:0-3430 GCA_041745835.1 Ilumatobacteraceae bacterium
GAGGTCCGCGCTGCGATCCTGGCCGCGGCCGCCGAGCGAGTGGCACGCGACGGCGCCGCGGACCTGTCGCTTCGCGCTGTCGCCCGTGACGTCGGGATGGTGTCGTCGGCCGTGTACCGCTACTTCGCCAGCCGCGACGAACTCCTGACCGCCCTGATCATCGAGGCGTACGACTCGCTCGGCGAACACGTGGAAGCGCAGATCGCAGCAAGCGCCGGCCGTCCCGCCGCCACACGTTGGATCGAGGCCGCGCTGACGGTCAGGGAATGGGCGCTGGCCCACCGCCACGACTACGCGCTGATCTACGGCACTCCCATCCCCGGCTACGCAGCGCCCGACGACACGGTGGCTTCGGGCACTCGGGTGTCACGCGCACTGGTGAGCATCGTGCGGGAGGCCGACCGTCTCGAGCCGATCACCGATCGCCCGGTCGCGCCGACACTCTCGAAGTCGTTCGGCGCGCTGCGCGAGCAGATCGACCTGGACGTCGACGACACCACCACCCTGGCCGTCATCACGGCGTGGTCACAGCTCTTCGGCCTGTTGAGCTTCGAATTGTTCGGCCAGACCCGCAATTTCGTCGATGACGACGAGGCACTCTTCCGGGCGGCAGCCACCGCGATGGCGGCGTCGATCGGTCTGCGAGACGACTGACGCCTCGGCGCGTCAGGTGCGACGCGTCAGGTGCGGCGCGTCACCGGCGGCCGAAGCCGAACAAATGTTGGCCGACCTTGCGCATCTGGATCTCCTCGGATCCTTCGGTGATCCGGTAGCGGCGATGATGGCGGTAGATGTGCTCGAACGGCATGTGCCGGGAGTACCCGACGCCGCCGCAGGTCTGCATCGCCCGGTCGGCGGCCTCGCACGCCAACCGATTCGCCCGGTAGTTGCACATCGCGACGAGGTGGGTGACCTCCATGTGGTGTTTCTGGTCGAGCATCGACGCGGTGTAGCGCACGAGCTGGCGGAGCATCGCCGCCTCCGTGTGCAGCTCGACGAGTGGGAACTGGATGCCCTGGTTGACCGAGAGCTTCTTACCCCACGTGGTGCGGCTGTTGGCGTAGGCCACCGCTTCGTCGATGCAGTACTGCGCGGCGCCGAGCGACGATGCCGCCTGACGGATCCGGTTCTCGTGCACGAAGTGCTGCGCCAGTTCGAGACCGCGGTCGACTTCACCGAAGAGGGCCTCGGCGCCGACGCGCACGTCGGTGAGGCTGACTTCGGCGTGGTCGGTCGGCATGTTGAACGTCCACCAGAAGAACTCCACCTTGAACCCGGGCACATCAGTCGGAACGAGGAATGCACTGACGCCTTTGGGACTGCCCGGCTCACCCGAGGTGCGAGCGAAGATGATGTCGTGGGTGGCATGGTGCAGGCCCGAGTTCCACCGCTTCATCCCGTTGATCACCCACTCGTCGCCGTCACGAGCCGCCGTCGTCTCCATGTAGGTGGCGTCGCTGCCGTGGTTCGGTTCGGTGAGGCCGAACGCCAACCGGCGGGTGCCGTCGAGGAAGCCCGGCATCCAACTCTGCTTCTGCTCCTCGGTGCCGAAGTCACGCATCATCAGCACCGTCGGGAAGTTGCCGACGATCGACGACTCGTTCTGCAGATCGTTGTGCAGTCCCAGACCCTTGTGGGCGAGGTGTTCCCGGATGATCGCCATCTTCAGGTTGCTGGCGTCCTGGCCGCCGAACTCGGCGGGGAGCGCAAGGCGGAGCCAGCCTGCGGCGTCGGCGCGTCGTCGCATCTCGCGCAGTAACTCCTCCCAGTCGGCCCTGGGAACGCCGTCGTTGTCGAAGTCGGTGCGGGCCCACTCTCGCCGATGGTCGAAGAAGCGGATGTTGTCGTCCTGTTGCTCGAGCGGCTTGATCTCGTCGCCGATGAAGGCATCGAGCTGATCGAGGGTGTCCTGGATGTCGGCGGGGATCTCGAAGTCCATCAGCCGAGTGTGATGATCCAGCCCCAACACCAACGAGTCGGAGCCCAACGGTCCTCCGGGACCCGACCCCGAAGGACCGGTCCTGTGGGGTCGGGTCCGGCAAGGACCGTCAGAGGGTCGTCATGCCTCCGGAGACCTGGATGGTCTGGCCGGTGATCCATTTCGCTGCCGGCGACGCCAGGAACACCGCCGCCGCGGCGACGTCGCCTGGCGTGCCCAATCCCAACGGCACGCGGGTGGCGAGTTCGTCGAGTTCGAGTCCCGCGACATCGACGGCATCGAAAAGCATCTTGGTCGGGATCAATCCGGCCGCAATGGCGTTCACCCGGATGTCCGGTGCGAGCTCCACGGCCATCGTCCGGGTCAACGAGACCACGGCGGCCTTGCACGCTGCATAATGCCCCTGTCCGGGCGCCGCGCCGAACGCGGACATCGACGTGATGTTGATGATCGAGCCCCAGTGCATCTGCTCGACGGCGGCCATCGAGCCGTTCCAGACGGCGGTGAAGTTGAGCCTGACGGCCTCGTCCCACTCCCGGCGCTTCAGATCGACGAGCGGTGTCCCGACTGCGGCTCCCCCGGCGTTGTTCACCCAGATGTCGAGATGACCGAACTCCTCCACCGCTGTCGTCGCGAGCGAACCGAGAGCGAAGTCGTCGGTGACATCGGCGCGGATGGCGACCGCCTGTCCGCCACGATGTCGAATCGACGACGCCACGCAGTCGATCTCGTGCACCGTCCGTGCGGCGAGCACCACGGCGGCGCCGGCATGTGCGAACGTCCGGGCGATGCACTCGCCGATCCCGCGACCGGCACCGGTCACCACCGCCACGCGTCCCGTCAGATCGAAGTCACCCACGGGGCGCAGTCTGACAGTCGATCGACCGTGCCCTGCAGGCCAAAGGTCATTTTCGTCGGCCCGTCGGTTCCCCCGCCCGGGCCTCGCGGAACCAAGCTGGGTTCCCGGAGACCTGGGCGCGAGGAACCTACGTCAGGCGGAGGTGCGGCGCTGTTCGAGCAGGGCGGTGACGGCCTTGCCGTCGGCTTGGCCCTTCGATGCTTTCATGACCGCGCCGACCAGAGCGCCCATCGCCTTGCCTTCGCCCGCGCAGAACTTCTCCCACGCGTCGGGTTGACTCGCGATCGCTTCGTCGACCATCGACTCCAGTTCGGACGTGTCCATCGCCTCGAAGCCGAGCGCTGCGGCGATCGCTTCGGGGTCACGCTCGTGGTCGCCCGCGATCATCGCCTCGACGACGGTCTTGGCCTGCGTGGCGGTGACGGCGCCGCTCGATTCCATCGACGTGAGCGTGGCGAGCGACCGAGTGGGCACCACGGTCGAGAGATCGGGCGCCTCCTTCACGTGCTTGAGCGCGAGCGCCACATCGCCTCCCGCTGAACCGACGGCCAGGACGTACTCGTCCTGATCCCGTTCGACGACGAGGAGCACCGCTTCGGAGTTCGCCGGCTGACCTGACGCCTCGGAGAGCG
>JBGTIA010000484.1:0-5245 GCA_041745835.1 Ilumatobacteraceae bacterium
GTCACCGACATCATCTTGAACCTCAAGGACATCGTGGTCACGTCGGTGTCCGACGAGCCCGTCACGATGCGTCTCGACGCCCGTGGCGCCGGTGCGGTCACCGCAGGCGACATCGAGTGTCCGTCCGACGTCGAGGTGCTCAACAAGGACCTCCACATCGCCACGCTCAACTCCAAGGGCCGTCTCGCGATCGACCTCACGGTCGACCAGGGTCGGGGCTACCTGTCGAGCAACCGCGAGGACGACAACCGCATCATCGGCGTCATCCCGATCGACGCGATCTTCAGCCCGGTGCGCCGTGTGGCCTTCGAGGTCGAGCCGACCCGCGTCGAGCAGGCAACGAACTACGACCGCCTCGTCATCGAGATCGAGACCGACGGTTCGATCACGGCTGCCGACGCCCTGGCCTCGGCAGGCGCGACGCTGCGTTCGCTGGTCGACCTCGTGGCCACCATGTCCGACGAGCCCAAGGGTCTCGAACTCGGCGAGGTCGTCGACGCCACCGTCAGCTCGCCGGACCTCGATCTCCCGATCGAGGACCTTGACCTGTCCGAGCGTCCCAACAACTGCCTCAAGCGGGCCCAGGTCAACACGGTCGGCGAGCTGCTGACCAAGACCGAGGACGACCTGCTCAACATCACCAACTTCGGCCAGAAGAGCCTCGACGAGGTCAAGGCCAAGCTCGACGAGCGCGGCCTCACGCTGCGCGGCTGACCGCTGCGACGCACGGAACGAAAGACGATTGAACGATGCCTACTCCCCGCCGCTCCCGCCGCTTCGGAAGCTCTGCTTCCCACCAGCGCCTCATGATGGCCAACCTCGCTGCGTCACTGTTCGCCGCCGAGGCCATCACCACGTCCGAGGCGAAGGCCAAGCACCTCCGTCCCATCGCCGAGAAGCTGATCACCAAGGCGAAGAAGGCGCAGGAAGCGGGTCCCATGCAGGTCCATCGCATCCGTCAGATCGAGGCATTCCTCGGTGACAAGGAGATGACCTACAAGCTCGTCCACGACGTGGCCCCTCGCTACGCCGAGCGCAACGGCGGCTACACCCGGATCCTCAAGATGGGTCCTCGCGCTGGTGACAACGCCCAGATGGCGCGCATCGAACTCGTCTGAGCGAGACAGCGTGCCCGACACGCGCACCGTCCGCATGACCGTCGCCTACGACGGCACGGACTTCCGAGGTTTCGCCGAGAGCGAAGGAGTGCGCACCGTCCTGGGTGAACTCCGCCGAGCCGTCGAGACGGTGGTGCGTTGTCCCGTGGAACTCAGCGCCGCGGGCCGAACGGATGCCGGCGTCCACGGCTGGGGACAGGTGGTGTCGGGCGCTGTTCCCGCTGCGACCGATCTGAGACGTCTCGAGCGCAGCATCAACGGGCTGTGCGGCCCTGACATCGCGGTGCGCGACGCCACCTGGACCGACGGCGCGTTCTCGGCGCGGTTCTCTGCCACCGGTCGGACCTACCGGTATCAGGTGTGGAACGACCCGGCGCCGAACCCGCTGTTGGTTCGCACCACGTGGCACGTACCGCTACCGCTCGATCTCGACGCCATGAACGTCGCAGCGGCAGCCCTGCTCGGCGAACGGGACTTCTCCTCGTTCTGCCGCCGACCGAAGCCGGGGGCGGGATACGACGAGCCGAGCTTGATCCGCCACCTCCGCACGGCCTCATGGGCTCGGGCCGACGACCAGTGGGGGCCGTCGTTGCTGTACTTCGAGATCGCCGCATCGTCGTTCTGCCACCAGATGGTGCGCAGCATCGTCGGCACACTCGTCGACGTGGGGCTCGGCCGGCGAGGCGCCGACTCGATCCCGCAGACGCTCGCTGCGCTGGACCGCAACGCTGCAGGCCAGGTGGCCCCGCCGACGGGTCTGGTGCTGTGGTCGGTCGACTACACCGGTGAACGCTGGGACGCCTGATCCGAATCGACCGCCGCGTGGTCGGCCGCATCGATGGCCGGCGGATCGCTCAGCACGATGCGTGGCAGCATCGCCAACAGGTCGTCGGCTGCGACGGCCGGTGAGAACAACCACCCCTGGAAGGCCTCACAGCCGAGTTCGGCGAGACGATCTCGTTGATACGGCTGCTCGACGCCTTCGGCGACGCACGACAGCTTGAGGTTGTCGCTGAGGCCGAGGATCGCCGTGGTGAGGTTGGTGGCCGCTGGGTCGATGTCGATGCCGGCCACGAAGCGACGATCGATCTTCATGCCGTCGATCGGGAGTTCGAGGAGGTGCGCGAGGCTCGAATAGCCGGTGCCGAAATCGTCGATCGACACGTGGATTCCTGCGAACCGGAGCTTCTGCATGTTCGCCAACGACGCCGCACCGGGCGAGAGGAGGTCGGTCTCGGTGATCTCGACCACGAGCTGCGTGGGGCTCGCACCGGCGCGTCGGCAGCGCTCGAGGAACGACGCCCCGAACGCCGGACGCGAGATCGCCTTCGGATCGATGTTGACGTGGACCTCGATCTCCGGGTGGCCTGCCTCCACGAGACGCACCGCGAACTCGAGGGCACGATCGAGCACCTGGTCGTCGACGGCTTCGGCGAGTCCCGCCATCCGAGCCAACGGGAGGATGTCACCGACGCCCAGCACACCGCGCAAGGGGTGGACCCATCGGACGAGCGCCTCGATCGCGATGATGGTGCCGTCGACGGCGCAGATCGGCTGGAAGTAGGGCTGGATCTGTCCGTCTTCGAGAGCTGCACGGAGCAGTTCGAGCTGTCGGCGACGTTCGTTGATGGCATCGACCGAGATGCCCCCGGTGTCGGGGTCGGCGTACCGTTTGGCCGACATCAGGTCGTTGCTGGCACTCACCAGCAGCGCGTCGAGCACCTCTGGTCGAGCCTCGAACGCGATCGCCGTGCGAATGTCGAAGTTCACCTCGAGACCGTTGATCGCGATCGGTTTGGCGACGTCGCGGCGAACGCGTTCGCGCAGCATCTCGACCACCGCGGGACTGGACGCGCGGATTGCGAGCACGAACTCGTCGCCACCGAAGCGGGCAGTGACCAGGTCGGGCCACCGGATCTGGTCGATCCGTTCCGCAACGGCCGACAGGACCGCATCGCCGACCGGCTCGCCGTAGAGCTCGTTGATCGAGCGGAAGTGGACGAGATCGACGATCAAGATGCCGAGGCCGGTACCGGACTGCATCATCGTGTGCGCGGCGCGCATGAAACCGTCTCGGTTGAGCAATCCGGTCCGACTGTCGTGCTCGGCGAGGAACTCGACACGGTCGCGTGCATCGGCCAGGGACGTGGCGATCTGCGCGCTGATCACGTAGCTGACGACGACGGGGTCGTCGAGCAGGTTGTTGACGGTGAACTCGCAGATGACGGGTGTGCCGTCGGCGGTCAGGACGCGGGCGTCGAGCGTGACCGATCCCTGCGGTTCGAGCCGTTGCGCGGCGTCGAGGATGGTGTCACGGTCGTCTTCGTGGAGATAATCGAGAATCGAGCAACCACGAACGGTCTCCGGATCGTGACCCAGGAGTCGGGTGACGGCGCCGTTGACCGACCGGACGAGCCCGCCTCCGTCGGCCAGGATCACCATCCCGTGCATGTTCGCCATCACGGCGCGCAACACCTCGGTGTCACCCTGGTCGAATTCGAGCCGGTGACGGTCGGTGACGTCACGTGCAACGATCACGATGAGGCCCGCCAAGGGGTCGGTCATGTCCGGCTCGCGATAGGTTCCGCGGAACTCGAGGTACCGCCACGTGCCCCGTCCGGTTCGGATGCGGAGCGTGAGCAGTTCACCGAACGCCTTGGCCTGCACGGTGTGCAGTGCCGATAACGCCAGGGTCAGGTCATCGGGATGGACGAGGTCGAGGACCGCAGTACCGAACAGCTCGGTGGCGTCCCAACCCAGCACTTCGGCCGCCGTGTCGTTCGCATAGCGCAGGATTCCGTCGGCGTCGACGGCGAACACGGGGTCGGCGAGCTGGTCGACCGACGGCCCCTGTGAGTTGGCGGAACTCATGTATCTCCATCGGTCCGCGTGCCCATGAACTTGAGACTATTCCAGGCGCTGTCGATCGGCGGGGCACTCGCGTTCGACGCCGACCAGAGCGGGACGGCGGGCGGGTTGGAGCGCTGTCGGCGGGCGGGTTGGAGCGAGGGGTCGGCGGGCGGGTTGGAGCGAGGGGTCGGCGGGCGGGTTGGAGCGAGGGGTCGGCCGCCGTATCATTTCACGGTTCCCCACAGCGGGATACCTGACTCTTCGACTCTCGACAGTTTGCTTGCGCCATGCCTACGTACACCCCAAAAGCCAGTGAGATCCAGCGTGCATGGCACGTCGTCGACGCCGAGGGCCTCGTGCTCGGTCGTCTGTGCACCGAGGTTGCTCGCATCCTGCGCGGCAAGCACAAGCCGACGTTCGCCCCGCACATCGACACCGGCGACCACGTGATCATCGTGAACGCCGACAAGATCGTGATGACGGCGGGCAAGGCCGACCGCACGATGGTGTACCGCCACAGCGGCTATCCGGGCGGCATCAAGTCCGAGACCTACGCTCACCTCCACGCTCGCAAGCCCGAAGAGGCCCTCCGCAAGTCCATCCGGGGCATGCTGCCCAAGGGCCCGCTCGGGCGTCAGCAGCTCCTGAAGCTCCAGGTCTACGCCGGCCCGACGCATCCGCACGCCGCGCAGACTCCCATCAAGCTCGAGATCCCGGCCGCCAAGGCCCGCTGAACGACCGACTGCACCAGAGAGACGCACACATCATGGGAACCGTACCGCTCACCCAGACCACCGGCCGCCGCAAGGAAGCCGTGGCTCGGGCCCAGCTCCGCCCCGGCACCGGCCAGTTCACGATCAACGGCAAGTCCCTCGACGCGTACTTCCCGACCGCCGTGTCGCAGATGGTCGTCTCCGAGGCGCTCACCGTCACCGACACCCGTGAGAACTACGACATCACCGCATCGATCCACGGTGGCGGCATCAGCGGACAGGCCGGCGCGCTTCGCCTGGCGATCGCCCGCTCGCTCATCGAGATCGACCCCGAGAGCCGTGCGGCTCTGAAGAAGGCCGGCCTCCTCACGCGCGATTCGCGCAAGAAGGAGAGCAAGAAGTACGGCCTCAAGAAGGCCCGCAAGGCGCCGCAGTTCACCAAGCGCTGATCGGGTCCGCCCGATGCAGTTCGGCACCGACGGGGTCCGTGGTGTCGCACTCACCGAACTGACCACCGACTTCGCAGCGCGCCTTGGGCGCGCCGCAGCGCGAGTGCTCGGCACC
>JBGTIA010000485.1:0-3177 GCA_041745835.1 Ilumatobacteraceae bacterium
GTGCCCGGCCGCTCGTCGAGCAGGGTCACTGCGCATCCCCGAGCGGGCGGGTGTCGATCGCAGCGGTGGCGGTGGTGCTGGCGGTCTGGTCGTCGGTGAGCTCGGTGATGTCACCGGAGTCGTCGACGAGGCGACCGTCACGGAGGAAGACGGTGCGGTCGGCCCATGAGGCCAACCGTGGTTCATGGGTGACCATCACGACGGTGGTGCCGTTGTCACGAGAGAGCCCGGCGAGTAGTGCGACGATTTCGTCACTGGAGATCGTGTCGAGGGCGCCCGTCGGCTCGTCGGCGAGCAGCAGCCGTCGGTCGCCGACCACTGCACGGGCGATGGCGATCCGTTGGCGTTGGCCGCCGGAGAAGTCGTCGGGGTAGCGGTCGATGTGGTGGGTGAGGTCGACTCGCCGAAGCATCTCGGCGGCACGGGCGCGCGCCTGCTTGGTGGCGACGCCGTCGAGTTCGAGGGGCAGCATCACGTTCTCGATCGCGGTGAGCGCCGGGATCAGGTTGAGCTGTTGGAACACGTAGCCGACGTGACGACGGCGCAGCTCGGCCTGTTCGACCGCGGACATGGTCGACACGTCGGAGCCGTCGACGAGTACGCGGCCAGCATTGGGCGACTCGAGTGCGCCGGCGAGATGCAACAGGGTCGACTTGCCGCAGCCAGAGGGGCCCATCACGGCGCAGAATTGGCCGGCCGGGCAGGTGAGGTTCACGTCGGTGACGGCGCGGACCTCGGTGGCTCCGGAGCCGTAGCTCTTGACCACGTCGCGGAACTCCAGCATCGGCGTACCGCTCCGGGGGGAGGTCGGTGCTGGAAACGTGTCGGTGGTGGTCATCTCAGGTTGCTGCTTTCTGGCTGTTGACGGCCGTGGTCGTGTTGGAGTGTTTGTCGACCCTCAGGAGCCGTGCTTCGCACAGGTCGAGCCACCGCAGGTCGGCTTCGGCTCGCACGATGAGCGCGTCGGAGACGAGCGCAGCGGCGAGGCCCTCGTCGGTCCCGTTGCGGGTGCCGTTGCCATTGGATGCGGTACCCGAGGCGGCGCGGCGCCGACGCTGGAGGAGCGAGGTGAGTGCCGTACGGTGTTTGGTGATCACGTCGAGGCCGTGCTCGGGTCCGAGCTCGATCGCCATCAACGTCTTGAGCATCAGCTCGTCACGCGGCGGTGGGTCCTCGGTGGGGACCGCTTCCCACCAGGCGCCGAGTTCGTTGACACCCGCCAGCGTGATCGAGTAGAGCTTCTGCTCGTCGCGTTCGTCGAGGGCCACCAGTCCGTCACGGGTGAGCCGCTCGAGAGTGGTGTAGACCTGGCCGACGTTGATCGTCCAGACGCCCCCGGTTGCCGCCTCGAACTCGGTCTTCAGTTGGTATCCGTAGCGTGGCCCGTCCCGCAGGAGTGCCAGTATTCCTTCTCGGACAGCCATGGATACCGAGTATGCATACCCGGTATGTGATTGTCAATCGTTTCTCATCAACTCGTGCGGAAACGGTCCCCGCACGAGTTCACGAGACCGGCGTGGGCAGATCTCAGAAGGTCTCGGCGAGCAGCGCGACGGCGGCGACCGTGCAGATCACGAGCACGGCCGGTCGTACCACGTCGGGCCGCAGGCGGTCCTTGATCAGACGTGCGGTGACGATACCGAGGCCCACGCTCGGCAGGATGAGCAGCGTCAGTTGCAGTTGGCGCACGCCGACCTCGCCGGCGACCGCGAGCGCTCCGAGCGACATCAGTGACCCGATCGCGAAGAATGCCGAGATCGTGGCGCGCATCGTCGCGGGGTCGCTGTTCTGATACGTCAGCGCCATCGGTGGCCCCCCAACGCCGGTGGTGGTGCCCGCGAATCCCGAGGCGAGCCCAGCCACCACGAGTGCACGATTGGTGGGCTGGAACAGGCGACCCGTGATCGACGCCACGACGGCCAGCAGGACCGACGCGGCCACCATCACGGCGAGCACCCGGTCGGACAGCGCTGCGACGACGAGCGCTCCGACAATGACACCCGGCACCCGACCGATCAGGGCGAACCCCACATCGCTCGGCGCGATGTGCTGGCGATCGACCCAGGCGATCGTGAACGTCAACGGCAACACCGCGAGCATGATCGTTGCGGGGATGAAGTCGGCGTCGGCGAGGAGGAGGACCGGCGAGGCGATCATCCCGAGTCCGATCCCGATGGACGCCTGCACGGTCGCGGCGACGAACACGACGGTGGTGCAAGCGATCGTCATCGCCACGGACAGCCCGAGCATCAGCGGTCCTTCATGCGTTTGGGATCGGCGTTCGCCGGATCGTCTGGCCACTGGTGCTTGGGATAGCGCCCCGCCATGTCCTTCTTGACGTCGGACCACGACCCGGCCCAGAAGCCGGGCAGGTCGGCGGTGACCTGGATCGGCCGGTCCGCAGGGGACAGCAGATGGAGCCGGATGGGCACGTCGCCGGCCGTCGGGTGCGTGGTGACACCGAACAGGTCCTGCACGCGCACGAACGCGTCGGGTTGCTCGCCGGCGTAGTCGATCGGCACCGAACGCCCGCTCGGTAGCGTGAGATCGGCGGGGGCGATCTCGTCGAGGTCGGCGCCCTGGGGCCACGGGAGTTGGCTGCGCAACACCATCGCCACGTCGAGGCGCTCCAGATCGAGCCGACCGGTCGCCCCCGGCAGGTACGGGGCGAGCCAGTCGTCGAGCGTCTCGATCAGATGGTCGGACGACCAGTCGGGCCAGGGGTCGCCGACGGTGCGATGCAGGAACTCGACGCGCTCGCGCAGCGACGTTGCGACGTTGGACCATCGCAGCACAGCGAGCTGGGTGGTCCGCACGTGTTTCATCAGCGCTGCTGTCGTCTCGTCGCACGGCTCGGGACGTTCGGTGCGCTGTCCCAGTTGAATCGCCCCGAGGCGACGCGCGACCGTCTCGACGAGATCGTTTCGACCCGCATCCCACTCGATGGAACGCTGCTCGACGATGTCCGCCCCGAATTCGGCGATCACTGCGTCGGCCTCGACGACCGCGGCAAGTCGGATCCGTGCGCGGTCGCGGCGGCCGTCGAGATCGGCAGCCACCACGAACTCCTCGTCGGCGAGTGGGTCGTCGTCGGGAAGCCAGGCCGCGGAGCCCGAACGGAGCTGGAACTGGCCGGGTCGTCGACGGGCTGCGAGCCGGTCCGGATAGCCGAGGAGC
>JBGTIA010000486.1:0-2842 GCA_041745835.1 Ilumatobacteraceae bacterium
CAGCCGAGACGCCGACGATCTGGGAGCGGGTGAAGCCGACTGCCGCCAGCCGGTCCTGCTCGGCATGTGTCGGCCGCACCTGGCGGGTGATCAACTGGCCGAGTACGGCGACAGCGGCGAGTCCGGTCGCACCGGCGAGGAGCCACAGGCCGCGAGCCTGCACCTGAACTGCGCGCCGCACGTCGTCGCTGATCTGTTGGCCGGGCTCGAGTCGGAGTCCGACACTGTCGGGCAACGTGTCGAGCTCGGATCGCAAGGCTGCCAGGTCGACGTCGGGCCGCAGATCGACGCCGATCATCGTCAGCGCGATGCCGAGGTCGGGCCGGTCGAGCAGCGCCGGTGATACCAGAGCCACCGGCGTTGGGTCGTCGAGCTGCACAGGTCCGTCGATGATCCCGACGAGCTCGACTGTCAGCCGCGGCCCCTGTGGGTCCGACACCGAGAACCCCTCGGTGTCGGCCTGCTCCTGGGTCAGCGTGACGAGGTCGAACGAGTCGCCGATGTCGGCAGCGGCGAGTTCGACGAAGCTGCGTGTCGCGACGAACTCGTGCTCGTTCGTCGGATCGGCGTCCCGGCCGCTCACGAGCCGCACGGCCAACGGATCGGGCGACCCGCTGAACACGAGTGCTTGGAGAGGTTCAGCGCCATTCGGATCGATGAGACCGCCGAACACGAAGGTGAACGACGACGCCGCCTCGACCGCGGAGAGAGCGCCGACCTCGATGGTACGGGGTCGGCCGCCGTTCTCTTGCGTGATCAGCCCGTCGAACGACGTTGCGGCCGTCGAGGTCCAGCGGTCTGGTGCGGTGGCCGTCCGGTGGGCCCCTGCAGCGACCGTGACGACCACGGCACAAGCGAGCCCCACGATCGCGGTGACGACGATGACCGAGATCCACCGCGTTCGGAGCACGCAGCGGAGCCGGTAGACGATGGCACCCATCGCGCTGTCACTCCGAGAGTGGAATTGTTCCGACGATCGTCGTGCCGGCGCCTGGGGCGGACGTGACCTCGATCCGCCCACCGAACGCGCCGAGCCGGTCGGCCATGTTCACGAACCCATGACCGTTCCTCGTGTCGCCGTTCACGGTGTCGAACCCGGCGCCGTCGTCGCTGATCTCGAACCGGAGCACACTGTCGGCCTCGGCGACGCGAACTGCCACCTTGGCATTCTCGCCGGCGTGCTTGCCGGCGTTCTGCAGCGCCTCGAGCGTGCAGAAGTAGACAGCGGCCTCGATGTCGTTGCCGTAGCGTCTGACGTCGACGAGATCGACGGTCGTCGGGAGTGCGGCTCTGCCGGCCGCCGCAGGGAGCGCGTCGGAGAGTCCGCCAGACACGAGCAATGGCGGGAAGATGCCATGGGCGAGCGCTCGGAGCTCACCGATCGCCGTCTGGACATCACCCTTGATCTCGTCGATCATCGCCATCGCATCGGTGGGGTCGTCCTCGACGGCGTCGCGCGCCAGGCGGAGCTTGACTGCGAGTGCGACGAGGTGTTGCTGGGCGCCGTCGTGCAGGTTGCGTTCGAGCTTGCGTCGCTCACTGTCGCCCGCTGCGACGATGCGGGCGCGGGAGTCCTGCAGCTGCTGGTTGCGGATGCGCAGTTCGTCGAGGCTCGCCTGGAGCGCGGTGTCGAGTTGCACGTTGTGCAGCGCCAGGCCGATCTGACGGGCGATCTCGGTGAGGACGGTGTCCTCGGTTTCCGTGAACGGCTCGCCATCGGGCTTGCGGGTCACGACGATGAAGCCGAGCAGGAGGCCGGTGTGTGCGACCGGGGCGACGCGCATCGCCGAACTCCCCGACGGCCCGATCAGCTGCGGCACCCAGATGTCGAGCCACGTGCCACCGCTCACTCCGGCCCTGGCGACGACCGGCAGTTCCTTCGGCCCGATGGAGATCGGAGGGGCCTGTCGGTGGGGGACGCCGGCCATCTGCTCGTACCGTCCGTCCTGCCCGGTCCACACCTCGGCCGACGCCAACACCATGCTGCTGCGCAGGTTCTCCGCGAGCTGCAGCATCAACTCGTCGAGGGGGATCGAACGAGTGAGGCGCTGACCGAAGGTGCGCAGCGTCTCGTCCGGCGCGACTCGGACGCCGTACACGAGCCGGTTCGCCCGTTCGGTCAACCAGCGACGTGCGGGCAAGTAGAGCAGTGCGGCAATCGCTGCAGCGACCATCGACAGCAGGAGCAGGGTGCGCTCGCTGCCTCGGGGCGTCCGGCCGAGCCCGAGCACCACGATCACGTAGATGACGAGGACGAGCGCCGTCAGCCCCGCGAGCGCGACCGTGTGGGTGAGCAGAATGTCGACTCGCGCAACCATCTTCGGCTGCGTGCCGGCGATGATGGCGAGCGGCACCAAGCCGGTCATCGCCAGCGCGACGGTCCCGGGGGAGTCCGGCCACTCGGTCAGGAGGCGCAGTGCGATCATGACCAGCACGCCTTCGGCGGCAACGGTGATGCCCCAGCCGATCCACTGCATGCGGCGGCGTTCGACTGCACCTGCAACCCGGTAGCGCAGCGACGCTGCATGGAGACCTGCCGCCAGCGCAGTGATCCAGAGCGCGACGATCGGCCAGGTCGAGATCGTGTCGAGGCCGCTGCACAGTGCGCCGCCGACAGCGAGGCCGACGACGTAGCCAACACCGACGCTGCGCTGTCGGCCACGACTGCCGAGTCGACCATCGGGCAGCGCCGTGACCACGTGGAGGGCGAACGCCGGGAGCAACGTGAGTCCGAGGCGCAGGGCCACCGCGGCGAGATCATCGGTCGAGTCGTCAAGTCGTGCGCTGGCGACCATGGCCTCGGCGAGACAGGTCACCCCGCCGGTGATCGCGCCGGCGAGCA
>JBGTIA010000487.1:0-1635 GCA_041745835.1 Ilumatobacteraceae bacterium
GTAGCCTCGGCCCGATGTTGCGGTATCTCACGGCGGGCGAATCCCACGGGCAGGCGCTCGTCGTCGTGATGGAGGGGTTGCCGGCCGGCCTCCCGATCACCATCGAGCAGATCCAGGACGAGATGGGCAGGCGGCGCCTCGGCTACGGACGCGGTCCTCGGCAGCGCTTCGAGGCCGACGAGCTGACCCTGATCGGCGGCGTGCGGCACGGGCGAACGCTCGGCTCGCCCATCGCCATCGAGATCAAGAACAGCGAGTGGTTCCGCAGCGACAAGTGGCACGAGGAGATGTCGCCGGCACCGGGGGCCACGAAGGATCCGCTCACGCAGGTCCGCCCCGGGCATGCCGACCTGGCGGGCATGCAGAAGTACGGCTTCACCGACGCCCGCGACGTCCTCGAACGGGCGAGCGCGCGCGAGACCGCCGCACGCGTCGCCGCCGGTGCCGTGGCCAAGGCATTGCTGTCGTACATCGGCGTCGAGATCATCTCCCACGTGATCCAGATGGGCAGTGCACGAGTAGCCGCCGGCGCGGTACGGCCGACGCCCGATCAGCTCGGTCGCGTCGACGAGAACCAGGTCCGCTGTTTCGACATCGAGGCGGGCGAGGCGATGATCGTCGAGATCAAGGCCGCAGCGAAGGACGGCGACTCGCTGGGCGGGGTGGTCGAGGTGCTCGGCTTCGGTGTCCCCGTCGGGCTGGGGAGCCACGTCCACTGGGATCGCAAGCTCGACTCGTTGCTCGCGCAGGCGATCATGAGCATCCAGGCGGTCAAGGGTGTCGAGATCGGTGACGGCTTCGAGGTCGCCGGACGCCGTGGCAGCGTCGCTCACGACCCGATCTCGTGGGACGCCGACGCCGGCCGGTACCGGCGTGGCAGCACCCTGGCCGGTGGCACCGAAGGCGGGATCTCCAACGGCGAACTACTGGTGGTGCGAGCGGCCATGAAGCCGCTCGCCACGCTGAACGTCCCGACGCTCGAAACCGTCGACACGGTCACCAAGGAGTCGACGGTGTCGTTCAAGGAACGCACCGATGTCACGGCGGTGCCGGCGATGGGTGTGGTCGCCGAGACGATGGTGGCGTTGGTGTTGGCTGCCGAGGCGCAGCGCAAGTTCGGTGGTGACTCCCTCGACGAGTTCGTCCGGAACGCGGAGTCGTTCGCGGCAACGCTGCCGTGACCCACCTGGTCCTCGTCGGGATGATGGGCGTCGGCAAGTCGACCGTCGGTCGCATGGTGGCCGCCGAACTCGATCGCCCGCTGTTCGATTCCGACGAGATGATCGAGGAGCGCACCGGGCGGACCGTGCGCGAGATCTGGTCGACCGACGGAGAAGCGGCCTTTCGGACCCTCGAGACCGACACGCTCCTGGAAGCACTCGACGCGTCCGAGCCGTCGGTGATCGCCGCTGCCGGCGGCGTGGTGCTCAGCGACCGCAACCGGGAGGCATTGCACGCCGCCGACGCGCACGTCGTGTGGCTGCTCGCCGACGTCGACGTCCTCGTCGACCGGGTGCGCAGAGGCACGCATCGGCCGTTGCTCGACGACGATCCCGAAGACGCGCTGCGGCGGCTGTACGCCGTTCGAGCGCCGCTGTACCAAGAGGTGGCCGACGCGATCGTGTCGGTCGACAG
>JBGTIA010000488.1:0-1595 GCA_041745835.1 Ilumatobacteraceae bacterium
AAACGCCGCGAAGTCCGCGAAGCCGTCGAACGCGTACGGTCGCAGCATCCGTGCGGCAAGGACAAGCTCGCGATCCTGCTCGCCCGCCAAGGCATCCACGTCAGCGCCAGCACCGTCGGACGCGTCCTGCGCGAACTCATCACCCGCGGCCGCATCCAACGACTCGGATGGAGACCCCAACGCACGTGGCGCCCTCGACCCGCACGCCCCCACGCGCGTCGCCAACGCCCCTTCGAGAAAGCCAAACGCGCCGGCGACCTCATCCAGATCGACACCCTGCACGAGTACAGCACCCTCAAAGCGCGCTACCACTTCAGCGCCATCGACCCCACCCGCAAGTTCGCGCACGCCCGCCTGTTCGAAAGCGCACCCAGCACTAACGCCGAACGCTTCCTGCGCGAATGCCTCGAGCGCTGGCCCGACCGCATCCGCAGCATTCAAGTCGACAACGGCAGCGAGTTCCGCGGCGCCTTCGAACGCGCCTGCGCCGAGCTCGGCCTCGAACTCGTCACCATCGCCCCACACCGCCCGCAACGCAACGGCTGCGTCGAACGCCTGCAACGCACCTTCCGCGACGAGCACTACGCTTACGAGCCCGCCAGCCTCGACCTGGCCGGCGCGAACGCGCACCTCGACGCCTACCTCCACTACTACAACCACGAACGCCCCCACCGCGCCCTCAACCTCAAGACCCCGATGGAGTACGCTCCCACCAGGAACCCCCACAAAACGGGACAACCGACCTGAACCCATACATGGGGTGGACATGAGGCCGCAGCGGCGGATATCGTCGGCGCCCAAGGCGCGGGCGACGGCTGGACGAGGTGCATGGCGCCCGGTTCCAGGTGAGCGCACCGCGGCCCTCGAGGAGGTCGGGATGCCGAAGGTCGCGCGCGCGCTCGTGGCGGCAATGCTGGTGGTGTGGACGGGGTTCGCCCTCGCACAGTCGCCGCTCCGCATGGCCATCACCCAGGACGAGGGGACGTTGACCCCCTACACGTACCAGACGGGGTATCCGGGGTACGAGCTGATGAACCTCATCTACGACCAACTGTTCCTCATGGACGTCGACTTGGTGCCGCAGCCGTGGCTCGCGGCGTCGCTCGACGTCGCGGACGAATTGACGTACCACCTCGAGCTGCGCGAAGGCGTCCTGTGGCAGGACGGCACCGCGTTCACGGCCGACGACGTCGCCTTCAGCATCGGCTACTACCAGACCCACGCGCTCGGCCGCTTCACCACGTCCGCCAACAAGGTCGCCGAGGTCACCGTCACCGGGCCGCTCGCGGTCACGTTCACCCTGGGTGCGCCCGACGCCACCTTCGTGCAGACCGGCCTCGCCGACCTGCCGATGCTCCCGAAGCACGTCTGGGAAGGTGTCGAGGAGCCCCGGACCATGGCGACCGCCATGGGCACGGGTCCGTACCGCCTCGCCGAGTACGTGACCGACCAGTACTACCGCCTCGAGGCCAACGCCGACTTCTGGGGCCCCGCTCCGGCGCACGCCGAGATCGTGGCCGTGGTGATTCGCGACGAGACCGCCACCTTCCAGGCGCTCCAGGCGAACCAGGTGGACGTGGCCGTGCGCCCGGTCC
>JBGTIA010000489.1:0-5757 GCA_041745835.1 Ilumatobacteraceae bacterium
CGGCGAATGCGTACCCGACGAGTGACGGGTCCGAGGTGCTGATCGCCGGTAACGCCGACAACGTGTTCGCCCGGCTGTGCGACGCGATGGGCCGCCCCGACCTCGCCATCGACGAGCGGTACTCGACCCACGTGGCTCGCGGCGAACGCGAGCGCGAACTCGACGTGCTGATCGCCGAGTGGGCCGCCACGATGGAGTCCGACGAGCTGCTCGAGCTGCTGCGTACGCACAACGTGCCTGCGGGCCGGGTGTACACCGCCGCCGACATCCTCACCGACGAGCACTATGCGGCACGCGAGATGGTGCAGCGCCGAACCTCGAGAACCGGCGTCGACACGCCGATGCTCGGCGTCGTCCCCAAGTTCTCACGCACCCCCGGCAGCATCACCGACGTCGGCCCCACCCTCGGCGAACACACCGAGCGCTACCGCTGATTACATCAGGGGTCAGAAGTCTTCGTCGAAGGAGACGTCGCCGGCGACGCCGACCTGGTAGCTGCTGACCGTGCGCTCGAAGAAGTTCGACAGGCCCTGCACGTCCTGCAGTTCCATGAAGCTGAACGGGTTCTTCGAACCGAACTCGGGGGCGTAGCCGAGCTTCGCGAGGCGCTGATCGGCGACGAACTCGAGGTAGGTGCGGGTGTCGGCGAGGCTCATCCCCGGCACGCCCTCGCCGAGCACGTCGGCGGCGAACAGGTGCTCGCAGTCGATCGCCTCGTTGAGCATCTCGCGGATGTCGGCTTCGAGTTGGGCGTCGAACAGCTCGGGCTCTTCCTTGCGGACGGTGTCGACCACCTCGAACGCGAAGTTCATGTGGCAGCTCTCGTCGCGGAACACCCAGTTGGTTCCGTCTGCCAGCCCGTTCAACAAGCCCTTCGACCGCAGGAAGTACACGTACGCGAAAGCTGCGAAGAAGAACAACCCCTCGATGCAGGTGGCGAAGCAGATCAGGTTGAGCAGGAACTGCTTGCGCTGCTCGGGCGTCTCGATCTTCTGCAGCCCCTGGATGGAGTCGATCCACTTGAAGCAGAATTCGGCCTTGGCCCGGATCGACGGGATGTTCTCGACGGCTGCGAACGCCGCCTCGCGCTCGGCCATGTCAGGGATGTAGTTGTCGAGCAGCGTCAGGTAGAACTGGACGTGCAACGCCTCTTCGTAGAGCTGGCGCGACAGGTACATCCGAGCTTCGGGTGCGTTGATGTGCTGGTACAGGTTCAGCACCAGGTTGTTCGACACGATCGAGTCACCGGTGGCGAAGAACGCGACCAGACGCCCGACGAGGTGCTTCTCGGCCGGCATCAGCTTGCGCTGCAGATCGACGAGGTCGTCGGAGAAGTCGATCTCCTCGACGGTCCAGGTGTTCTTGATGGCGTCGCGATACATGTCGAAGAACTGCGGGTACCGCATCGGCCGCAACGTCAGGTCGTAACCCGGGTCGAGGATGTTGGTCGGACGCTTCGCTCCGACCGGCGAGGCCGACTCGAACTCGTCGGCGAGGGTCTCGGCGGGCGCGATGCCCAGGGTGTAGTCGGTGATCGGATCGATCAGTGCCATCAGTCGCACGCCTCACAGGTCTCGGGGTTCTCGAGGCTGCATGCGATCGCCTCTTCATCGGTGTACGTCTTCTTGGCCGGCTCGTCGACGAGCAGCGCGATACCGCTGTCGCCGGCAGGCGACGCCTGGGTGCGACCGGTGGGTGCAGCGGGCGCCGACTTGGCAGACGCGCTGGCCGAGGTGGTGCTGGCCGAGGTGGTGCTCTGGTTGATGCGCGTCGCCGGTCGGCTGCGCAAGTAGTAGGTGGTCTTCAGGCCCGCTTTCCAGGCGTGCAGGTACATCGAGGAGAGCTTGCCGATGGTCGGGGTCTCGATGAACAGGTTGAGCGACTGGCTCTGGTCGATGAAGGCGCCGCGCTCGGCCGCCATGTCGATCAGCGCACGCTGCGGGATCTCCCACGCCGTGCGGAACATCTCCTTCAGCTCGTCGGGGATGCGGTCGACCTCTTGCACCGAGCCTTCGGCGCGCTTGATGTCGTTGATCATCTGCTCGTCCCACAGATTGCGGGCCTGGAGCTCGCGCACCAGGTAGCGGTTGATCTGCATGAACTCGCCCGAGAGCGTCTCACGCTTGAACAGGTTCGACACCTGCGGCTCAATGCACTCGTAGCACCCGACGATCGATGCGATCGTCGCCGTCGGCGCGATCGCGATCAGCAGGCTGTTGCGCAGGCCATGGGCAGTGATGCGTGCCCGCAACCCCTCCCAGTCGAGTTCCGCCGGTGGGGTGACGCCACCGTTGGCGGTGTCCCACAGGTCGAACTGCAGATGGCCCTTCGCGGCGCGCGTGCCGTCGAAGGCTTCGTGCGGTCCGTGGACCTCGGCGAGTTCGGTGGACGCCCACAGCGCATGGAAGTAGATGTGAGCGCTGATCGTCCGGCTGAGTTCCTTGGCGTCGGCGGAGTCGAACGCCAGACCCTTCTTGAAGAAGACGTCCTGCAGCCCCATCAGGCCGAGGCCGACCGGACGCCACGTGTGGTTGGAGACCTCGGCCTCCGACGTCGGGTAGTAGTTGATGTCGATCACCCGGTCGAGCAGCGGCACGACCTGACGCACGACGTCGCCGAGCTTGGCGTAGTCGAACACCGTCTCGCCGTTCTGGTTCGTGTGGACGTACGCGCCGAGGTTGAGCGAACCGAGGTTGCACACCGCAGTGTTGTGTTGGTCGGTGATCTCGAGGATCTCGGTGCACAGGTTCGACAGGTGCACGACTCGCGGGGTGCCGTCGGCGTTGGTCTCACCGGTCTGGTTGCACTTCTCGTTGGAGGCATCCTTGAACGTGATCCAACCGTTGCCCGTCTGGGCGAGCGTGCGCATCATCTTCGAGTACAGCTGACGGGCCGGGACCTGCTTCTCGTACAGGCCGGCCTCTTCGGCGGCGACGTAGGCGCGCTCGAACCCGTCACCGAACAGGTCGGTGAGGTGCGGCACCTCCTTGGGGTCGAACAGGCTCCACTGCCAGTCCTTCTCGACCCGCTCCATGAACAGGTCGGGGATCCAGTTGGCGATGTTGAGGTTGTGGGTTCGCCGGGCGTGGTCGCCGGTGTTGTCACGCAGCTCGAGGAAGTCCTCGACGTCGGCGTGCCACGACTCGAGATACACGCACGCAGCACCCTTGCGACGCCCGCCCTGGTTGACGGCGGCGACGGAGGAGTCGAGGGTGCGCAGCCACGGCACGATGCCGTTGGAGAGGCCGTTGGTGCCCTGGATCAGGCTGCCCTTCGCTCGCACCCGGTGCCACGCGACGCCGATTCCGCCGGCGAACTTCGACAGCTTGGCGATGTCGGTGTAGCGCTTGTAGATGCCTTCGAGGCTGTCCTCGGGCGAGTCGAGCAGGTAGCAGCTCGACATCTGGCTGTGTGAGGTCCCCGAGTTGAACAGCGTCGGGCTCGACGGCAGGTAGGCGAGCGACGACATCAGGTCGTAGAAGCGCACCGCCTCGTCGACGTCGGTGCACAAGCCGCACGCGACACGCAGGAAGAAGTACTGCGGGGTCTCGATGACTTCGCGGCGCGACGGGTGACGCAGCAGGTACCGGTCGTACACGGTTCGCAGCCCGAAGAACTCGAAGCTGCGATCGCGGTCGGAATCGATCGCTGCGTTCAGCGCAGGAGCGTTGGCGTTGACGAACACAAGGACCTCGTCCGACACGAGGCCTTCGGCGTGGCCGACGGCGATCGACTCGGAGAACCACGGGATGTTCTGGTTTCGGACCTCTTTGTCGATGACCGTGGCGAGCAGGCGCGAGGCGAGCCTGGAGTAGTTCGGCTCCTCGACGATGAGGCCGGCCGCAGTACGGATCGACAGGTCGTCGAGTTCACGGGTGGAGGCGCCGTCGGCGAGCGCCGAGATCGTGCGCGTCGCAACACGCATCGGATCGACGCCGAGGAGACCCTCGCAGGCCCGGGCGATCGCATTGACGATCTTGTTGACGTCGACCGGCTCCAGCGCCCCGCTGCGCTTCATCACCCGCATGCCACCAGCGCTCGGCTGTGTTCCCGATGTCGGCACCGGGGCCTTGGCGGTGTCGGTGAGCGTCGGTGCCGCGCCGGCTCCGAGCGTTGGTTCGGTCGTTGCGGCGTTGTCGTCGATCACTGTCACCGTGGGGTTCTCCTGGTCATTCGTTGCGTCGTCATCGGACATTCGGGATCGGACATTCGGGTGGTCGGAAATCGGTCGGAAATTGCTGTCGGAACCTGCTGTCGACCACCAGATGTCGTGGTCACCCCCGCCGTTGGCACCACATGTCGTGGCACCGGGTTCGTAATTACAGCAGTGAAACTACGGGCGTGTCAACCGTCTCGGCGAGAAACCGTCAACATGCCTGCACAGCGGCATGATGTCGGGCCCCGCCGCGCCGCCTGACGTCGGCGAGTTCGGCCTGACGACGCAGTTTCGACCACACCTCGTCGACCGATTCGGCCGTGGCGGACACGAAATCGACACCCTGGCCACCACCCTGGTCACCAGCCTGGTCACCACCCCGACTGGCACCACGCTCGGCCTCGGCGTGCCAGATCTCCTCCACCTGGAGCAGGCGCCCGTCGCGCCCGCGCAGGTTGTTCTCACGGAACTCCAACGTGGTTCGCCACCCTGCCCGTTCGAGTTCACGACGATCCGTCTGTTGCAGGATCGCACCGTGTTGGCGCTGGCGCATCAGGCGCTGACGAGGCGTGGGAAGGGCTCGGGCGACCATGGGAGCCATCTTGGACGACCTGCCCTGTGGAGCGTCAGTCCCGATTGCTTGTGAATTTCGCCGCTGCGCTTGGGGACAAGTGCCCGAATCTGTGTGATCGCTGTGGGGACCGCTGTGGAGACTGCGCTGTTGGCGATGTCAGAAGCCCGGGATCAGGTCCTGGCAAGCGACCGCCGCCCGGCCGACGGCAGGGTCGGTCGGATCGAGCAGATCGCTCAAGAAGTCGCCGTTCGGATCGGCGAGCAGGTCGCCGATGGTGATCTCAGGGAGACCGACGCCGTTGTCGCGCAAACAGTCGAACAACGCGATCACCTGGTCGAGCTCCCCCTCGCCGTCGGGCGCGAACACGTCGTCGGAGTCGTCGGCCGCACACGCGGCTCCGACGTCGGGGAGCTCCAGATCGACCAGATAGTCGATCACCACGTCGTCGACGCAGGGGACCGAGAGGAACGCCGTGTGTCCCTCCGCCTCCACGGTGTACAACGCACCCGACGACAGCAGTTCGGCCAACTCGACCGACCACTCGTAGGGGGTTGCCGGGTCGCCGGTGGTTCCGATGACGAGGATCGGCGCGGCGCCGTCGGCAGGACCGATGGCGATCGGGTCGATCGGGTCGACCGTGCCGAGGCACCCCGTACTTGCCCGGAGGAACTCGGCGAAGTGGACCGACGACTGCGCGGAGAGCTCCGCCTGGACGCGGACCTCATCGGCCGGTGGGCGACGAGGGTCGTCCGCGCAGTTGATCGCGATTCCAGCGGATTGGCGGTTGTCGTAGGTGCCGTCGGGTTGGCGCCCCAGGTACGTGTCGGCGAGCACGTGGAGGAGCGAACCGTCCTGCTCGGTGTCGGCCACGACCAGGGCGTCGGCGAGCACCGGCCACAGCTGCGTGCTGTAGAGCGCAGCGACGACGCCGAGCCGCAGTTCGCCCGGCGTGAGCACCCGATCGGCGTCGTCGGTCGGGAAGCTGCCCGTTTCGGCGATCTCGGCGGTGAGGTCGACGTACACGTCG
>JBGTIA010000490.1:0-2523 GCA_041745835.1 Ilumatobacteraceae bacterium
TGGATGGCTTGCCAGATGATGTCGACAACGCGCGGGTGAAGTGCGAGCATGAGGGTGACCTCCACTGGGTCGAGTCGGATATGGATCGCACCCTGAATGAAAACAGGGCCAACCCACCGACCCGTGGATGGTCAACTACCTCGCCCTATTGGCGCTCGCTCTAAGCGATCCACGACCTCCAAACGGAGATCAGACGTCATCCGCCGGCCCCGGCGCGCTGAACGCGCTCGTTGAGCACGGCACCGGATGGTGGCTGGGCGGCTCGCTGGCTGTTCCTGTTGACGGCGTTGCTCGGCCTGGGCTTCATCGTGGGACTGCGGCGCCTGGCGCCTCCAGGACGAGAGGCCCTGGCCGACTGGTCAGCCGCCGTCGGAGGGCTCGGCTTCGTCGTCTTGGCCGTCGACCAGGCCAGGCTCATCTCCCACGTGCCCGGACTTGTCCAAGTGTTCGCCGCGAACCCTGACCGAGCCCGAGAGATCTCCAACCTGTCCTTCGTCAACGTTACGGACCGGTACGGCCTACTCACGTTCGGCGCAGTAGGCCTTTGGCTGCTTGTGACATCACTGGCCTGCCTTCCACTCCTCACACCTACCTGGCTGAAAGGTTGCGGAGTTCTGGTCGCCGCCGTCTTCCTCACCGTGGCCGTGTTCGAGGGATCCTGGACTTCGGTGCTCGCCAGCGTCGGCGCCCTCACCCTTGCCCCGATCTTCTTCGGTGGACTCGCGGTGCTGGTGCGCGGGTGGCCGGAGCCGCCGGGCGCGACCGTGGTGGTCGACGACCACTGAGGAGCGCTGCATCCACGAGACACCGTCTCTGCTACCCCAGCGCCGGCGGGTCCTGGGCGCAACTCGCCGACGGCCGGGCTTTTGCCCCAATGTCTCCGGGTTGGCGGCACTTGTTGTGACGGATAGCCCGCTGCCGCCCGTCCTTGTTGAGCCCAGCACCGCCGACCGAGGGGTCGACCCGCCGGCGGACGGGGTCGTCGGCGGGTCGGTCGTCAGCATGGCGTGAGTGGTGCTGCGCCCGTCGTGCGTCAGCCGAATTGTTGTGCGCACGCCAACAGGGACCGGACAGACTGCATGTGTGGACGAGACGAGACGAGCTGGGTTCAGCGGCGCACCTTCGCCTGGACCCGTCGACATCCGACCGATTCGAACCGCGGATGCCGATGGCTACCTGGCGTTGCTCGATGAGATCGATCGCGAGACGACGTTTCGCGCCTGGGAGCCCGGTGAACGAGCGATCGAGTTGGAGGATCTGCGACGCGCTCTGGAACGCGCGGATGGTTCAGCGCGATTGCACCTGGTCGCGGCGTGCGATGAGCGGCTGGTCGGGTTCCTCGCTGCCCATCGCGGCGCCGTTCGGCGATTCGCTCGCTGCGCCGACTTCACGATGGCGGTGCTCGAAAGCCAGCGGCGGCGACAGCTAGGAACCCGCTTCTTGCAGCAGATGGAGCGGTGGGCCGACGGCAACGGCATCGATCGTGTCGAGCTCACGGTGATGTCTCGAAACGTTGGAGCAAGAGCCCTGTACGAGAAGTGCGGGTACGCCCTCGAGGGCGTGAAACGGCGAGCAATCTGGGTCGATGGCGAGCCTGTCGATGAGTGTGCGATGGGCAAGTTGCTCCGGTGACAGCAGACCCTCCCGAGTTGCGCCAGGCTGGGACATGGATTGCCCGGGCGGCGCGTCCGGATCGGGTGCCCGCGATTCGATCTTGACCTGGCCGGAAGCGGCGAGCGTCGGTGAGTGAGTGATGGGTCGAGCTATGTGAGCGACGATTGGAGCTGATCGGGGCGGCGACGTTGGCCGACGTGGTGAGATCGCCGGCGGGCTCGGGTCGGCGCTCGAGGCGATCCACAGCGTCGATGTGGTACATCGCGACGTCAAACCATCCGACGTGCTGCTGGGTGTCGCTGCCCGCCATGGTGAGCTCGACGCTCCCGCAGATTGTGTCCTGCTGCGCCCGAACAACGTGGTGATGCTCGCAGACTTCGGAGTCGCCAAAGACCTCGACACGACGGGTCGTTTGTCGATCCTCTTCGCGACGATGGCACGCTCAGGCGCGGTTGGCTCCAACTATGGCCACGCCAATGACAGCCGGCGCAGTTCCGGGGTTCCGCCAACGGTGACGCGTACCGTTCTGCACCACGGTGTCACCAGGAGCGAGTGTGACCTCGGCACCATCATCGAGCTCGAGAACAACCTGGCCAGACAGCACGATCTCAAAGTCGGTGGTGTCGGTGGTGTGCATCCCGGGATCGTCGACCTCCATGTGGGCCATCATCCCGGGGAGCTTGGTCTCGACCTCTGCCATCGCTCCCTCCATGTCGTCGGGATAGCCCGCTTCTTGCTCGGGTGGAATCGTGAACAGGCCGAATCTGAAGCCACCAACCGCAGGGAAGTATGCGGGTGCGTTCGGTGCTGCGCCGGCGTCGGGATAGGTCTGAGGCCCGTCAGAGCCCCACAGCCGGTGGAACTCCGCACCGGGCATCGCAGCGAGTGTGATGGGAGCGACCAACCCGT
>JBGTIA010000491.1:0-5332 GCA_041745835.1 Ilumatobacteraceae bacterium
CGACGCCGATCCGGTCGACCTGGTCGCTCGCATGCGTGCCGTCCACGATGTCAACGTCATCGGCTACGTGCTGGGGGTCCAAGCGGCGTCGAGTTCGCTGAGGGCTGCTCGTGGACACGTCGTGCTCACGCTGTCCGACGCCTCGTTCCTGGTCGGTCAGCAAGGAGCCGGGTTGGCCTACACCGCCTCGAAACATGCCGGGCTGGGCGTGCTCGGCTGGTTGGCGCGCGAGATGGCACCCGAGGTGCGGGTGAACGCGATCGCTCCCGGAGGCGTGGTGACCGATCTCCGTGTGCACGACGAACGCGGAGACGGGGATCGGATCTTCGCCGATGCGGACGCAAAGCGTCGGGCCATTGCCGAGCGAAATCCGCTTGGCACGGTGCTCGACGCAGCGGAACTGGCTGGCTACTACCGGTGGATCGTCTCGGATAGTGCGCCCGGCCTCACGGGCCAGGTGATCCGTCCAGACGGGGGACTCTCGGTTCGATGATCTTGACATTTGTACTACTTGTGGCAATATCTCGGGAACGGGTCGGGCCTCGACCCATGTCCCAAGGGGGGAAATGAAGCATCATCGTCTTCTCAGGTTGGCTGCCGTCGTGAGCGTCGGCAGTCTCGTGATCGCCGCGTGCGGCGGTGACGACGACAGCTCGGCAGCGACCACCGCCGCTCCGCCGGCCACCGACGCTCCGACCACCGAATCACCGACCACTGAATCACCGACCACCGAATCACCGACCACCGACGCGCCCACGACCGAGGCGCCCGCGGAGCCGATCCTGTCCGATGGAGTCCTCGACGTCGGCACGGCGATCGGCAACCCGCCGTGGGCCTTCGTGGTCGAGGGCCAGGAGGATCCGTCGGGGTTCGACATGGATCTCGTGCGCGCGCTGGCCGACAAGCTTGGCGTCGACGTCAACATCCAAGTCGCCGACTTCCCGACGCTCATTCCGAGCCTCGAGAGCGGCCGTTACGACATCGTGACCAGCTCGTTGACGATCCGCGAGGACCGTCTCGAGGTGCTCGACATGCTTGCGTACATGCAGATCGCCACCGGGATCCTGGTGCCGGTGGGGAACCCCGCAGGCATCACTGGGCTCGAGGACGCATGTGGTCTGCGCGTCGGCGTGGCCCAGGGCAGCGCCAACGAGGAGCCCGTGGCGGAAGCGTCCGACGCGTGCGGTGACGATCCGATCAACATCGTGAGCACGCAGGGCAACGACTTCGTCGCTCTGCAGAGTGGCCAGGTCGACATGATGGTGCTCGACGCCGCCGGTGCCTTCTTCACCGAGACCGAGCGTGACGACACCTTCGAAGCACTGTCGTCGGTGTACGGCGCGGGCCTCGCAGGAATCGCGACCGCCAAAGACAACTCCGATCTGATGGACGCCCTCCAAGAAGCGTTGATCGAGATGATCGACTCGGGTGAGTACGACGCACTCGTGACCGAGTGGAACCTCACCGACATCAGCCACACGGGCGCCGAGATCAACCCCACTCAGTGAGCGATCAGCCGACACCGATCGGCAGTCCGGACAGGCTCGCCCCGTCCCGCCGCATGCGGGACGGGGTGCAGCGTTCGGGCGCCCGCCGGATGATGGACTTGGCATGGTCCATCCCCGACGCGATCCACCTCGAGATCGGGGAGCCCGACTTCAGTGCCCCGGCTCACGTGCTCGAAGCGGCCGTCGCCGCCATGCGCGAGGAGCGGATGGGATATCCGCCCACCGCCGGACTTCCCGAGCTGCGTGCGCGACTCGTCGACAAGCTCGCGACGGTGAACGAGATCTCCACCGACATCGAACACATCACTGTCACGAACGGTGGATGCCAGGGCCTCTTCAACGTCTTCAGCGTCATCCTCGACGAAGGCGACATGGTGGCCATCCCCGATCCCGGCTGGCCGAACTACCGGTCGATGGTCGGGTTGAACGGCGGGCGGAGCGCGCCCTATCGCCTCGTCGCCGACGACGACTACCGACCTGACCTCGACCGCCTCGACGAACTCGGTCGCCGTGGTTGCCGCGCCGTGGTCCTGTGCAACCCGTCGAACCCGCTCGGCACCGTCATGGATACCGAGGTGATTGCGTCGGTGGTCGACGTCGCCCGTCGACACGGGATGTGGGTCGTCTCCGACGAGTGCTACGACGAACTCGGCTTCGCATCGGTCCCGACCAGTCCGGCGGCACTGCCCGACACCGATCACGTCATCTCCGTGTTCAGCTTCTCCAAGACCCACGCCATGACCGGCTGGCGGTTGGGGTACGTCGTGGCGCCGCCGGCGTTGGCTGAGCCGGTGGCGCGCGCTCAGGAGCCCCTCGTCATGGGGATCAACGCAGCTGCGCAATACGGAGGTATCGCCGCGCTCGACGACTCCGCTCACGTCGCCATGATGCGCGAGGTGTATTCGCACCGTTGCGCCCGAGTGGTTGATGAGCTCCGAGGAGCCGGGCTCGATGTTGCTGCGCCCGCTGGCGCCTTCTACCTGTGGATGGACATCCGCGATGCCGGTGTCGACGACCGCGAGTTCATCGAGTCACTGCTCGAGGTCGAACATGTGGCTGGAGCGCCAGGCTCGTCGTTCGGTGCTGAGGGGATCGGGCGGGTGCGCTTCTCGCTCGCTGCCGCCGAAGACGTGTTGATCGACGCCACAACTCGGATCGTGACGCACCTGGAGCGCGTTCGGGATGGTAAGTCGTCGTGACGGACACCGCTCGCGAGGCGCACGTGATGCTCCCTCGGGCCCAGGCGAAGCCACACATCGGTCGCACTGCACTGGCGGTGGTCGTGGTGCTCGTGGTGGTCTGGCTGACCCAGTCCGTCGCCACGAACCCGCGTCTCGACTGGGGCGTGGTCTGGACCTACCTCTTCAACGCCGAGATCCTGCGCGGTGTCCGACTGACCCTGTTCCTCGCCGTGCTGTGCATGGTCCTCGCCACCGTCGTGGGGTTGATCAGCGCACTGATGTCGTTGTCGGGCTCGCGCGTGCTGCGCATGCTGAGCGCCGCCTACATCTGGTTGTTCCGCGGCACACCGGTCCTCGTGCAGCTGATCATCTGGTTCAACCTCGCCTTGCTGTTCCCGGTGATCGCGTTCGGGGTCCCGTTCGGTCCAGAACTCGTCACATGGAACACGAACGACCTCATCACACCCATCCGAGCGGCAATCGTGGCGTTCACGCTGGCCGAGGGGGCGTTCATGTCCGAGATCATCCGCTCCGGCATCCAGGCAGTCGACAAGGGTCAGAGCGAGGCGGCCCGGACTCTCGGGATGACCAGCTCGAGGACGATGCGCAGGATCGTGTTGCCACAGGCCGTCCGCATCGTTCTTCCTCCTGCAGGCAACGAGTTCATCACGATGCTGAAAGGGACAGCGCTCGCCGCAGTGATCGCCGTTCCCGAGCTGCTGTATCAAGGACAGCGGATCTACTACGCGAACTTCCAGGTGATGGAGCTCCTGATCGTGGTGAGCATCTGGTACCTGGTGATCGTGTCGGCGGCCACCGTCAACCAGATGTTCCTCGAGCGCTACTGGTCCAAGCGGAGTTGATGTCCATGAGCGACCCCATTGACATCGGGCTGTCGAGTCAGCCGGCCGGTTCCAGCGCAGAACCCATGGTCCGCATCCACGGCCTCGAGCTCAGCTTCGGAACCTTGGACGTTCTGAAGGGCATCGACCTCGACGTCAAGCGCGGCGAGGTGTGCTGCATTCTCGGACCGTCCGGGTCGGGGAAGAGCACGCTGCTCAGGTGCATCAATGCGCTCGAGATCCCGAAGGCGGGCGAGATCTTCGTCGACGGTCAGCGTGTCGGCTTCCGTGAGCGTGACGGGATGCTGTACCCGTTGACCGAACGAGAAATCTGCCGACAGCGCGAGCAGACCGGGATGGTGTTCCAGCGGTTCAACCTCTTCCGCCACCTGACAGCCCTCCAGAACGTGATGAGTGGCCCGATCCATGTACGCGGGACCAAGAAGCGCGAGGCCGAGGCCGCCGCCCGACATCTCCTCGAGCAGGTGGGTCTGGGCCACCGACCGAATCACTATCCGTCGATGTTGTCGGGTGGCGAGCAGCAGCGTGTGGCGATCGCGCGAGCTCTGGCGATGGAGCCGAGCGTCATGTTGTTCGACGAGCCGACCTCGGCGCTCGACCCCGAACTCGAGCAGGAGGTGATCCGCGTGATCAAGGCGCTGGCCGAGGAAGGCCGCACCATGCTGCTCGTCACCCACGACATGCGGCTTGCGGCGGACGTCGCGGACCACGTAATGTTTCTCCACGAGGGTCGGGTGGAGGAGGAAGGTCCGCCACAAACCCTCTTCGGACAACCGAAAACCGAGCGTCTGCGTGGCTTCCTCAGTACCGCTGCTGCATGAAAACCTGATCGATCGACAAGGGAGACTGACCATGAAGAAGTTCATCCTCACCATCGCGGCCCTGGCGCTGGGCGCGGGCCCCGCGCTGGCGCAGGACACCATACGGATCGCCAGCGAAGGGGCCTATCCGCCATGGAACTTCATCAACGACGCCAATGAGCTGGACGGCTTCGAACGCGCGCTCGGCGACGAATTGTGCACCCGCGCCGAGCTCACCTGCGAGTGGGTGGTCAATGACTGGGACACGATCATCCCCAATCTCGTCGCCGGCAACTACAACGCCATCATGGCCGGCATGGCGATCACCGATGCGCGCAAGGAGGTCATCTCCTTCACCCAGAACTATCGCAAGCCTGATCCGTCCGCCTACGTGACGCTCGCGGGCAGCGACGCCACCGTCATCGATGGCGTGGTGGCGACCCAGTCGAACACCATCCAGTCCGGTTACGTGGCCGAGACCGGCGCCTCGCTGGTGGAATTCCCCACCCCCGACGAGACTATTGCCGCGGTGCGCTCTGGAGAAGCCGATGCAGTGCTCGCCGACTACAATTTCCTCAAGCCGATCGTCGAACAGTCCAATGGCGAACTGATCTTCATCGGCGACCGGGTCCCGCTCGGCGACGGCGTCGGCATGGGAATTCGCCAGAGCGACAACGAACTGCGCGAAACCTTCGATGCCGCGATCACCGAGATGAAGCAAGACGGCTCGCTCAACGAACTCATCACCAAGTGGTTCGGCGAGGAAGCCGAGCTCTATTGATCCGCAGGGCGCGGGGAACCCTTGCGTTCCCCGCGCTGACTGGCCCGGGGACCCGCGCATGTTCGGCTTCTGCGCCGACCCCTCGACGCTGCCGCAATGGCAGTGGTTCGCCTGCTACCTGACCAGCGGGACGCACCTGGCGTTCTACTGGTCCTTCGTCGTCGTGATCACTTTGCTCGTGCTGGCCGCGCCGGCCTCG
>JBGTIA010000492.1:0-6967 GCA_041745835.1 Ilumatobacteraceae bacterium
CTTGCGCTCACCGCCTGCGCGACCGGACAGCGACCGAGCTTCGATGCCGACGAGCCCGCCCAGCAGGCCACCGGTGACCCGGCGGTCGACGGCGTCCTCGAACGCCTCGACCGGGTCGGTCTCGTTCAGTTCACGGCCGACTACACCGTGCTGACCCGCCTCGGCGGCAAGGAGTCGACCGCCACCGTCGTGCAGGCCGACAACAGCCGGCGATCGATCACGATCAACGACGTGCGCTTCATCGACGGGTCCGGCACCGTTGCAACGTGCAATCTGCTGACCGCCGAATGCGAGGCGGTGATCAACGACGCCCGCGTCAGCGACGTGCAGATCACTCACGACTTCTACGGCTCGAGCTTCGCCCGCCGCTTGCGAGTCGACGCCGGTCGCAGCCTGTCGCCCGCACGAGGCTACACCGACACCATCGCCGGACAACCCGCGACCTGCGCCGACGTTCCGGTGTCGGGCGGCACCAAGGTGTACTGCGCGCTCGACTCGGGGCCACTCGCCCGCTACGACGGCAACGACGTCGTGATCCAATTGGTCGCCTCGAACCCGACGCCCGACGAGGCGAAGTTCGCCACCAGCTGACCGTCGAAGCGACGCCCGGGTGACGCCGGCGCCTGACCCCGCGTCACTGCTACGCAACGACCGAGATGAGACCGTGGTCGGAGTTGTTCAGCCGCTGCGGTCCGTCGTCGGTGGCGACCACGATGTCTTCGAGCCGCATCCCCCACTTGCCCCGGACGTAGATGCCCGGCTCGACGCTGTAGGCGTGGCCGGCCTCGAGCGGCAGGTCGTTGCCCTCGACGATGTAAGGATCCTCGTGCTCCTCCATCCCGATGCCGTGCCCGGTGCGATGGATGAAGTAGTCGCCGTACCCGGCATCGGCGATCACCCGACGCGTCACCCGGTCGACCTCCTCACACGGCGTGCCGACCACGCCGGCCTCGGCGCCCACACGTTGCGCTTCGTGCAACACCTCGTACGCCTCGGCGATCTCGGCGGTCGGTTCGCCGGTGAAGACGCAACGAGTGGTGTCCGAGCAGTAGCCGGCCATCGTGCCGCCGAAGTCGCACAACACGATCTCGTTCTCGCCGATCACCCGCGACCCGGCGTGGTGGTGCGGGCTCGCCGCATTCTCGCCGGCGGCGACGATCGCGAAGTTGACCTTGTCGTGGCCCTCCTCGATGATGCGCCGGCCGAGGTGCGCCGACACCTCGGCTTCGGTTCGACCGACGAGCGGGATCTCCCCGCGTTGCAGCTCACCGGCTATCCGGTCGACTGCGGCACCGGCTGCGGCGAGCGCATCGATCTCGGCCTGGTCCTTCGCCATCCGCAGCGGACCCACGACGTCGACCGCTCGGCTGTACTCGGCGCCAGGGAGTTGCGGCAGCAGTTCGACGAGGAACCGTGCCCACATCTGGTCACCCACTGCGATGCGCTGCGAACCCGACGCCAGACCGGCGACGATCGCAGTGGGATCCTCGACCTCACCCCACGGCAGCAGATCGAAGACGCCGGGAACTTCGCGAACCCGCGGCGCTTCGAGCGCCGGGATCAACATCGTGGCACCGGCGTCACGTGGCACGACGAGCATCGTGAGGCGCTCGAGTGGCATCGCCGTGTACCCGGTGAGATACGGCAGGTCGTGGCCGACGGACAGCAACAGCGTGTCGATGCGGTGTTCGGCCATCGCTGATCGAGCCCGAGCGAGCCGATCGAGGTAGACGGATGTATCGACATTCGGCGAACTCATCGCCCCAGTCTGCCAGCGCGCTCCGCAACGCGCCTGCCTGGGCCGGCCCGAAACACCACGTTCCAAAAGCACCACGTTTGTGTGAGGATTTGGGTGGGACGGGTCACCCGAATCCTTACGCAAGCGTGGTGGGCGACGCCGAGGGCGAGCCGCCGACGGGGAATAGAACGACGGCGAGACCGTTGCACCGAACATGGCCGACGACACGATTCCAACCGGCGAGGCCCCCGCTCCCCGCATCGACCTGTACTGGCGTCCAGGGTGCGGCTTCTGCTCGATGCTGCGGCGCAAGCTCGACCAACTTGGGATCGACCGGGTCGAGCACGACATCTATGACGACCCGGCCGACGCAGCCATCGTGCGACAGCACGCCAGGGGCAATGAGACCGTGCCGACCGTGGTCATCGGCGACCACGGATTCGTCAATCCGTCCGCCGGCGAGCTCGTGGCATACCTCGGCACCACCCATCCCGAGCTGCTGCCCGATGGATTCAAAGCGCCGGAACCCGGCGTTGCCGAACGGCTCGTCGGCAAGATCTTCGGGTGAGCACCCCACCCGACTTGGCGACCGGTTTCCTGATCTCCGCGTCACGGGTACTGTCGTGCTCATGAGCGACACGGGCCCAGACCCTCGACTCGCCGGCACCGAGATCGTCGACTCGGTGATCGACACGATCGGCGAAACGCCGCTGATCCGGTTGAGGCGGCTCAGTGAAATCGAAGGCATCGACTGCGTGTTCGCCATGAAGAACGAGGCGACGAACCCCGGCGGCTCCGCCAAGGACCGCCCGGCACTCGAGATGATTCTCGCGGCGGAACGTGACGGCCTGTTGCAGCCGGGCGGGACGATCGTCGAACCGACCAGCGGCAACACGGGTGTCGGACTTGCGATCGTCGCTGCCCAGCGCGGCTATCGCTGCGTGTTCGTGATGACCGACAAGGTGGCACCCGAGAAGGTCTCCCTGCTGCGTGCGTACGGCGCCGAGGTGGTCGTGTGTCCGGTTGCCGTCGAACCCGACGATCCGCAGAGCTACTACAGCGTCGCCGAACGCCTCACGCACGAGCTCGGCGCGTTCCGGCCCAACCAGTACCAGAACCCGCACAACCCCGAATCGCACGTGAAGACGACCGGTCCCGAGATCTGGCGTCAGACCGCAGGCCGGATCACCCACTTCATCGCCGGCGCCGGCACGTGCGGGTCGATCACCGGTGTCGCCCGCTACCTGAAGTCGATGAACCCCGACATCAAGATCATCGCCGCTGACCCGGAGGGCTCGGTGTTCTCCGGTGGCTCCGGTCGGCCGTACCTGGTCGAGGGCGTCGGTGAGGACTTCTTCCCCGCCGCCTGGGCACCGGAGCTGCTCGACGACATCATCCCGATCAGCGACGAAGAGAGCTTCCTCACCGCTCGCTACGTCAGCCAGCGCGAAGGCATCCTGATCGGCGGCTCGGGTGGCATGGCGGTCGCTGCGGCGATCAAGGTCGCCAAGGTCGCCGGCCCCGACGACGTCGTGGTCGTGTTCAATCCGGACTCGGGACGTGGGTACCTGTCGCGGGTCTTCGACGACGACTGGATGGCCAACTTCGGGTTCTTGCGAGAGTGCGAACAGTGCGTGGGCGCCGTGCTCGACACCCGCAACGCGTCGATCGAGAACCTCCTCTACGTCAACCCGCAGCAGTTGGTGTCAGAGGCGATCGAGCTCATGCGCTCCACCGGCGTCAGCCAGCTCCCGGTGTGCAAGAACACGCCGCCGTTCGCGGCCGCCGAGGTGTCGGGATCGGTCGACGAGCTCGAGTTGATGGAAGCCATCCACCGCGACCCCGGCGTCATGTCGACGCCGGTCGAGAAGGTGATGGGCCACAAACTCCCGACGATCGGTGTCGGCCAGAAACTGGAACTCGCCGTCGAGATGCTCGAGACCTCGCCGGCCCTGCTGGTGCTGTCCGGCGGCCGCCCGCTGAGCGTCCTCACCCGCACCGACGTCCTCGCGTACTTCAGCGCCGTAGCGGAGGCAGCCCTCGATGGTGGCTCCGGTACGGTGTTCAGCGATGGGTGATCTCGACGAAGCGACCACACGCCATGGTTTCGCCACCCGCGCGATCCACGCCGGCCAGGACCCCGAGCCCACCACCGGAGCGGTGGTCACCCCGATCTCGCTGTCTACCACGTTCGCCCAGGAGGGCGTCGGTGGTCACAAGGGGTTCGAGTACTCCCGGTCGGGAAATCCGACCCGCTCCGCTCTCGAGGCGCAGGTGGCGTCGCTGGAGGACGCCACCCATGGCCTCGCCTTCGCCAGCGGTCTCGCCGCCGAGGACAACATCCTCCGCCTCCTGCGTCCGGGGCAACGGACCCTGCTCGGCAACGACGCGTACGGCGGCACGTTCCGGTTGATCTCCAAGGTCTGGGAGCCGCTCGGGTTCCCGTGGACAGCCGTCGACCTCACCGACCTCGACGGACTCCGCGCGAACTGGCCCGACGACGTCGGCTTGGTCTGGCTCGAGACGCCCACGAACCCGCTGCTCACCTGCTTCGACATCGAAGCGATCGCTGCGCTCGCCGCGACCCGGGGTGCGATCACCGTGGTCGACAACACCTTCGCCACACCGTACCTGCAGCAGCCGTTGGCGCTCGGCGCGGACGTCGTCGTGCATTCGGCCACCAAGTACCTCGGCGGCCACAGCGATGTGATCGGCGGGTTCGTCGCCGTGAACGACGACGAACTGGCCGACCGGTTGCGCTTCACCCAGAACGCGGCAGGCGCCGTACCGTCTCCGTTCGACTGCTATCTGGTGCTGCGCGGCGTCAAGACGCTGGCAGTGCGGATGGATCGCCACTGCGAGAACGCCCGAGCGGTCGTCGACCTGCTGGTCGGACATCCGGCGGTCGAGCGAGTGCTGTACCCGCAGCTGCCCGACCATCCCGGCCACGCCGCAGCCGCCAAGCAGATGCGCGACTTCGGCGGCATGGTGTCGTTCACGGTGAAGGCGGGCATGACCGCGGCGATGACCGTCGCCGATTCCACCGAAGTGTTCACGCTGGCCGAGTCGCTCGGTGCCGTCGAGAGCCTGATCGAGCATCCCGGCGCCATGACCCACGCATCAGCCGCCGGCTCGCCGCTCGAAGTGCCCGACAACTTGGTGCGGCTCTCCGTCGGCATCGAGGACGCCGCCGACCTCGTCGCCGACCTCGAGCAGGCCCTCGCGCGAGTCGAATGAGCCTTCCACCGGACTTCCCACTCGTTCACGAGGCACCACGACCCCAACGACCGATCGTCGTCGCCGCCAACCGTCTGCCGGTGATGCGCACCGCCGACGGCTGGACGGCCAGTCCCGGCGGACTCGTCCGGGCACTGTTACCGATGTTGCGCGACACGGGCGGCACCTGGGTGGGTTGGACGGGCAACTCCGACGACCACACCGAGCCGTTCGAGATCGACGGCGTCGACCTCCACCCCGTCCCGATCAGCGCCCACGAGATCGAGCTGTACTACGAGGGCTTCTCCAACGATGCGCTCTGGCCGCTCTACCACGATGCGCTTCGGGAATCGACGTACTCGAGCGAGCAGTGGGACGCCTACGTCGCCGTCAACGAACGCTTCGCTGGCGCCATCGCAGACATCGCCCCCGCCGACTCGATCGTGTGGATCCACGACTACCAGCTCCAGCTGGTCCCCACGCTGCTGCGTGAGCAGCGCAGCGACGTCACCATCGGCTTCTTCCTCCACATCCCGTTTCCTCCCTACGAGCTGTTCTCCCGGCTGCCGTGGCGGACCGAGGTGGTCACCGGCCTGCTCGGATGTGACCTGATCGGGTTCCAACGCCCCAAGGACGCAGCGAACTTCGCCGCCGCAGCTCACGAACTCGTCGGTGCCGACACCCACGACGGAACGATCGAGGGCCGCCACGGTCGCACCGATGTCGGTGCGTTCCCCATCTCGATCGACGTCGGCGAAGTGGAAGAGGTCGCCGCAGGACGTGCGACACGTCAGCGGATGAGCCAGATCCGCGCCCGCTTGGGCGACCCCGAGGTCATCCTGCTGGGTGTCGATCGGCTCGACTACACCAAGGGCATCGGCCTGCGTCTCAAGGCGTTCGCTGCGCTGCTCGAGTCCGGCGAGCTCGACCCGGAACGACACGTGATGGTGCAGGTTGCGACACCCACCCGCGAGGCCGTCGAGCACTACCAGGACGAACGCCACGAGGTGGAGCGCCTGGTCGGGGCGATCAACGGTCGCTTCAGCCGCATCGGGCTCCCCGTCGTCCACTACCTGTACCAGACACTCCCGTTCGACGAGCTGATCGCGCTCTACCGCGCCGGCGACGTGATGCTCGTGACGCCGTTCCGCGACGGGATGAACCTGGTCGCCAAGGAGTACGCCGCGTCGCACATCGACGGCGACGGGGTCCTGGTGCTGTCGGAGTTCGCCGGGGCTGCCGACGAACTGACCGATGCCGTGCTCGTCAACCCGCACGACGATCATGCGCTGCAGCAGGCGATCGTCACGGCCGTCGAGATGCACCGCCACGACCGCCGGAGCCGGATGGCGGGACTACGCGACCAGATCCGCAAGAGCGACGTCAAGGGCTGGGCCGACGGGTTCTTGTCGGAGCTGGCCGCGGCCGGTCCTGCACCATTTTCTCCTGCGGGCGAGTCCGACTGAGAAGACTGACGTCGTGACCAACTACGACGACCCCGTCGCAATCGCACGCCTCGTGGCGACGTACCCGGTGCCGATGCTGATCGGCCTCGACGTCGACGGGGTCCTGGCGCCAATCGTCGACCACGCCCACGACGCATCGTTGCTTGCCGGTATGGCAGTCGCTGTCAGCACCGTGGCGGCACTCGACGACGTGTACCTCGCCGTGGTGTCGGGTCGATCACTCGCCGGGTTGGAACAGTTCGGTTTCGGCGACGACGTCGAGGTGATCGGCTCGCACGGGATGGAGACACGCGACCTCGCGCTGGCTCCGCTCACCGAGAGCGAACGGGCCTGCCTGACCTGGCTCGACGACGCTGTGACCCGCGCCGCTCTCAGGGCCGGTGATGGTGCCTGGGTGGAACGCAAGCCGGCCAGCGTCGTCCTGCACGTCCGTCAGGCCGAACACGAGACAGGACGGGCCGCCCTGGCCGATCTGGCGGCCGAAGTCGGTGCCATCGAGGGAGCCACGACCAAGGCCGGCAGCGGCGTGCTGGAGGCGTTCGTGCGC
>JBGTIA010000493.1:0-2051 GCA_041745835.1 Ilumatobacteraceae bacterium
CGCACCACGGTGGCCGCCGGCGTCGAGTGCCGGCCAGCGGATCTCGTGAATCGCCAGTTCACGGCGGCAGCACCCAACGAGTTGTGGATCGCCGACATCACCTACGTCGCCACCTGGTCGGGGTTCGCGTACACGGCGTTCGTCACCGACGTGTTCTCCCGGCGCATCGTCGGCTGGCGAGTCGCGAACACGCTGCGCGCTGAACTTGGGCTCGACGCGCTCGAGATGGCGATCTGGAACCGCAACGACGACCGCCTCGATCGGCTCGTTCACCACAGCGACCGGGGAGTGCAATATCTATCGATCCGCTACAGCGAACGCCTCGCCGCCGAAGGAGCCATCACCTCAGTCGGCAGCCGCGGTGATTCCTACGACAACGCCATGGCCGAGTCGATCATCGGGCTCTACAAGAGCGAACTCATCACTATGCGCGGACCATGGCGCAGCGTCGACGACGTCGAGCTTGCCACGCTCAGCTGGGTCCACTGGTGGAACACCACCCGACTCCACTCCGCCATCGGCAACATCCCGCCAATCGAGTTCGAGGCCGCTCACTATGCTCAACAACACCCGGCCGTCACAGCCGGAGACCACTAAACCAAGCCTCTACAGAACCCGGGGCGATTCAGATTATTGAGCGGGCGTTCTGTGCGGTTCTCAGCATCAAGCGTCGATCCGTTGGCCGGGGAATGCAGGAGTCGGCTCGGAGCAGTGGTGTGATCGTTGCCGACTTCGCGAGAGTTGTTGGATCAGCAGCCACTCGGGATTCCGAGCGGTTCCAGACCGCCGCACGACAGCTCCCAGAACCAGTCCCCGGCGCTGAGCCTGACGACCATCGCTTCGGGTGGCGGTCCGGTGATTCCCAGGGCGTCGAAGGCTGCTGGGGCGCCGGCGAGTCCTGCTCGTTCGATGTAGGCCGTGAGTGCTGCAGCTGTGTCTGATCCAGCAACACCGTTGACCGTGAGTGCGGCGCCCTCGGCAACGAGCACCGATTGCAGCTGCGTGACGACGTCCCAGGCGATGTCACCGTCGATGGTCGTGGTGCCGTCAGCTTCGGGTACGTAGAAGCCGGTTGGAACGAACGATGAGTCACTCCAGAGCCCTTCGGCCGTCGAGGGGTACGCCGATCGAAGCTCGGACACGGTTGATCCGAGTCCGATGCCGTTGGCCAGAGCAAGTCGCACGTCGGGCATCGGCGTGGGGGGCGCGCCGGGTTCGGGGATGTAGATGTCTCCGGGCTGCCACGGGGTGGTCGGTGTGAGTGTCCATGCCGCTAGGACGGGTTCTTGCAAGACGTCACCGTCGCTGGTGCGGTCGCTGAACGCGACGACAAGCCCGGTGTTCGGCCAATGGAGCACCATTGCGTCTGAGCACCCCCAGCGGACGCAGGTGACGACTTGCGATGGTTGCATGTCGTCGATCACTTCAGGTGCTCCGAACGCTTCGGTCAGTGTCGCTTCGACAACGCTCTGGGCTTCGCCGAACGAGTGGGTTCCGATGCCGTCGACTCGCAGCTCGATGGTTGGAGCAACGACGGCTGTCGTTGTCGGCGCGCTGGTCGACGGGTCCGGACTCGTGGAGACGGTGTCGTCCGCAGGCACGAGGCGCTGCGAGTTGTCCTGGTTGGTGCCGAGAAGGAGTGCTCCGGCAGCGAACACGATCACCGCTGCACCACCAGCAACCGCGACCTGGGTGATCCGGCGTCGTTTGAGAGATGATCGCACCCCGGCGAGCCCGTTGTCGGGAGCTGGTCGGCGTAGCGCCGCTCCCGCTGCAGTTGCGAAGTCGTCGAAGCCGTCGTCGTTGACGTCGGGATTCATGACCATGCCCCTTTCAAGGCGAGTCGGGCACGCGACAGATCACTCGTCACGGTGCCTTCGGGGACGTCGAGGATCGAGGCGATCTCCTTCACGCTGCGGTCGCCGGCGTACCGCAACGCCATCGCCATCCGGGGGCGGGCGGGGAGTTCACGCACCGCCGACCAGAACGCCAAGACCTCCAGCGAAGGGCCCGGCGTCGACAGCTCCTCGGGTCGCAGACGCCCGAGGTAC
>JBGTIA010000494.1:0-4545 GCA_041745835.1 Ilumatobacteraceae bacterium
GGGTCACCGTCGCCGGATCGCGCTGCTCGAGGCGGCGACCGAGCGAGACGGCCCACGACCCGGGCCGGCCCGGATGGGTCACCGTGTACGCAAGGACCGACACGAGTTCGTCGAGCTCGCGAGCCTCGGTCCGCCGGCTGTCGGCGTCGAGGCGGTGGAGCCGCTCGGCGGTCGTCCACGCCTGCTTCCGGGCGACGAGGAGGGAGAACTCGAACATCCGGCCACCGCCGCGCGCGGCCACGAGGTTGACCCAGCGCGAGACCGCGCTGAGACTGCGCACCACTTCCGGCAGCATCTCGGCCAGGATGTCGTTGACGGCGTCGAAGTCGGCGCGCAGCACGCCGAGGTCGTCCGCATCAGGCGCAAGCTCGACGACCACTTGCGGCAGGTCGTGGTTGACGTGGGCGTTGATCCCGAGCAGCAGATGTTGGACGATTATCACGTTGCGATCAGCCACGACATCGGCGGTCGCGTGCCAGCACCGAGGGGTCGGGCCATCGGCCGTTCGCGCACGGGTGTACCAACTGGCGAAGGCCCGGGCGAACGCCTCCATACGGGCCGGGTCATCGAAGCGCCCCTCGCCCGCCGCAGTCCTGATGCGATCTGTCACCCTTGCGTACATCGCCGGGAAGTACCCCGACGCGTCGGACGCGCCGAGCGCAATGGCTCGCAGCTCCTCGATCGTGGGGGTGAGCATGTCATGGGCACGGTAGTCGCCTCGCCGGGGGGCTCAGACTCACAGAGTTGAAGGCCCCGAGCCGATCGGTGGCGTGTGCACCCATGATCCGTGCCTCGGCCCCACGGTGACCGATGGCGATGTCCTGCCCCCGGGTCGCACCCATGCGCGCATGTGGCACCATGTACGCCATGAAACGTCGAGTGATGGTCTTGATCAACCGAGTTGTCAACCGGATCGTCCGCCTCACTGGCATGAAGCGCTTCCGCGGCGCCCGGGTCCTGCATCTCACGACGGTCGGCCGCAAGAGCGGCAAGTCCCGAACCGTTCCGCTCGCGTTCGTACGCGACAACGAGGACTAGGTCGTCGCAGCATCCAACGGCGGCAGCGATTGGGAGCCGGCCTGGTGGCTCAACCTCCAGTCGAAACCGTAGGCGACGATTCGGGTCGACGGAACCGAGGCGACGGTCACCGCCAGTTCGGTCGAGGACGACGCCCTCTGAGCGCAGCACGCCGGCGCGCAAGCCTCCTCGCGATCTGTACGGTTTGGGGAACGGCACCGAACCGGTGCCCCGTCAGGAGGAGATGTCGTGGCGACGCTTCGTGATGATCCGTACGGCCGGTTCGCCTTCCAAGTCGACTTCGGGGCGGGCGACCCCGACAGCGTTGACGGCGGCTTCGAGGAGGTCGGTCCGATCGCGGCCAGCATCGACGTGATCGAGTACCGAGCCGGCAACGACAAGGTGAGCGCCCTTCGCAAGTTGCCGGGTTTACACCACGTGCACGAGGTGACGCTGAAGCGTGGCGTCATCGGCTCCACCACCCTGTTCGCATGGTTCCGGGCAGGCGCGCTGGGTCAAGCCGACCGGCGCAACGTCACGATCCGATTGCTGGACGAGAACCGCAACGACGTGTTCACGTGGCGCTTGACACGAGCCTGGCCGGTGAAGTATCTGGTGACCTCGCTCAGCGCGACGTCCAGCGACGTTGCCGTCGAGGAGCTCGTACTCACGTGCGAGGGCATCGACGTCGAGTGACGGCGGTTGATCGTGCCGAAAGGTGATGCACCGCCCGCCCGCGACGACGAGGGTCCGTATCTCGGAGCCACGTTTCGTGTGCGTATCTCCGGTACGGCATCGTCGCGCCGAGCGGCGGGACTCCCGGTCGCGCGTGTGGAATGGGGGCCGTTCCCCGTCGCACCGGGCGACGTATCTACGACTCCCCCGTTGGGGACCGGCGACGGGCCACCGGCCCGTCACGTAGTGCTCCAACGCGGGGTGACCAGCGCGACCGACCTCGCCGACTGGTGGCGCACCGAGCGTGCGCCGAAGCGGTCGGCTGACCGAACGGTCGTGATCGAGCTCATCGACCCGGCTTCAGGCGCGCCGGTCTTGACATGGACGTTCCGCGGGTGTCGAGTCGTCCGGCTCTCGCACTCCCCGCTTGACGCACTCGCGGCAACCGTGCTCACCGAGTCGCTCGTGTTCGAGTACGCCGACGTCGCCATCAACTGACGTCACACGCCACTGGAGCGCTTCTCGAGCCGGGACCGCCGACTGGCATCATGGTGCGATGGATCCACTGACGTACCGGACGATTGTCGTGAACGGTGTCGAGTTGCAGGTGTCCGTCACCAACGAAGGTGGTCCGAAGGGACTGGCGTTGTTGCTGCACGGGTTCCCGGAGTTGGCGTTCTCGTGGCGCCACCAGATCCCCGCGTTGGCCGAGGCCGGATACGAGGTGTGGGCACCGAACCTTCGCGGCTACGGCGAGTCGTCGAAGCCGTCGAAGGTGTCGCAGTACTCCATGGACGCGCTGCTGGCAGACGTCGCCGCATTGGTCGACGCTGCAGGTCGCGACGAGGTGACACTCATCGGACACGATTGGGGGGCCGCCCAGGCATGGATGTTCGCGGTCCGTCGCACGCGCCCGCTGCGACGTCTCGTCATCATGAACGTACCGCATCCCACTTGCATGCAACGCGAACTGCGCACGTTCCGGCAACTCCGCAAGTCGTGGTACATCTTCTTCTTCCAGATTCCGTGGCTTCCCGAGAAGCTGCTGTGCGCCAACGGCGCGAAGGCGATCGGCAACGCGTTCACCAAGTCGGCCGCCGACGAGAGTCGATTCCCCCCGGAAGTGACCGACGTGTGTCGACAGGCCGCTCTCCGGCCCGGCGCCATGCGATCGATGGTCAACTACTACCGCGCTGCGGTCAGGGGGATCCGGACGACGGCATCGGAGGAACTCACCGTCATCGATGTACCGACATTGATGCTGTGGGGTCTGGACGACATTGCGCTGTCGAAGGAAACCACCGACGGCACCGACCAGTACGTCACCGATCTCACACTGCGGTTCCTCCCCGACATCTCGCACTGGGTCCAGCAGGACGCGCCGGAGACGGTCAACGCGATGCTCCTGGCCTGGTTGGCAGACGAACCGGTCCCCGAAGCGACCAACGTCGAGTTCGAACGACTCCACGACCCGGCAGTGAGCGCGGGGCGGTGTTAGTCGTGGTCGCCGACGCCTGACCACTGCCACACTCCCTGGCAGACCTCCGGGTTGGAGCCGCCGATCGGTCTCACGTCGATCACGGAGGACTCGTCAGGCAGGGTGGCTACTACGAGTTCCCCATCCACCAAGCAGCCACCAGGATCTATGATCGTCCCGCGCTCGCCGGGCGGCACTCGGGTCCACAGGCTGTCCGGTATCCGGAATGCATCGGGTCCATATGCGTTGTAGCCGACCCACACGACGTCATCGGTCTGGTTCTCGAAATCGATCGGAGACTCCAGATCCTCAAAAATGCAGGCCGACATCAGAAAGATTGCTACGCCGATCATGAAAGCCTTCGTGATGGCACGTGCGTGGGTGCCGACCGTCCGCACCGCTGGATTACGCCGACAACGGAGACGGTTCATCAGCCGCCAGCCAACAACCACGCCAGTCGAGGGGTCCGCACCATCGTCAGAGCGTAGGGACATGCCAACGTTGCAGACCTTGACTTTGGGTTTGGCCCGACAACCGGCGTTCTGGGGCGGTCTACCGAGGTGTCGGAAGCGTGATCTCGCGCAGTGAATTCCCACCGTCGATGAAGAGTCGGCCACCGGGAACGAGTGCGTGCGCGAGCCGGTGAAGAGAGCGTGCCCCGACCGCAGGATGACGACCGTCCAAGGCGCCGACCCTTGCCGCGAATGCAAGGTGCAGCTACTCGCCGTCAACGAATAGACAGAACGGGTGGCCTGCTGGGTCGAGCATTATGCGAAGACGCGTGCGGTCACGGTCCGCTGGCTGACCGAGTGCCTCGTTGCCTCCCAACTCGCGAACAAGTTGAACGGCTGTCTCGAGGTCATCCACGAGGACTTCGAAGTGCATCATCTTCGCTTGGTGTCCGGGCTGTTCGGGCCAGACCGGGGCCTCATAGGTGTGCTCTGCCTGAATGTTCAGGCTGATGCCGCCCTGAGGATTGCGGAGCTGCAACCAGCCAACACCGTCGCGAGCAGTGATGTCCCAACCAAGCAGCCGTGAGTAGAACGCACCGAGCGCTTCGGCGTCGGCGCAGTCGACGGTGAGCGTCGTCCAACTGATCGACGGCAACGCTGTCATGACGTCAGTCTCGCGCCGCCCGACCCCTCGCCCGCTCAACCGGCGTTCTGGGACGGTTCGACGTCGAGTTGCACGGCCCAATCACGAGTCGCAGGCTGGGGACTCTCCGTCACCACTCGACAATCACGAAGTCCTAGCGTCGCGACGCGATGACGGAGTACGCGGACGTACCTGAAGCGATAGTTCGCCACGTACGTGTTGCTTGTGCACATCTGCCCGAGGCGTATGAGGAGCAGGCGTTTGCAGGCGTTCGCTGGCGT
>JBGTIA010000495.1:0-4554 GCA_041745835.1 Ilumatobacteraceae bacterium
CTCGTTGGTGACGGTCGGCGCCCAGCCCGAGCCTCGGAGACGGCCGTTCGAGACCACCCACGGTTCGAAGGTGTAGGGCAGCAGACCGGGCGGACTCGGGCGCCGGCTGGCTCAGGCAGATCCACCCTCGCAGTTCCTCCACCTCGACGACCTCGCCGCCGCGGTTGCGGTCGGCATCGATCGTCGACTCGACGGGGTGTTCAACGTCGCTCCCGATGGGTGGGTTCCCGGCGAGCGCGTTCGCGCGCTGTCGGGCGAGCGGCCGCGTCTTCCCCTTCCCGAACGGCTCAGCGAGTTGGTGGCCGGGTTGCGCTGGCGCTTCCTCCGAGGCCCGATTCCGCCCGGTCTGCTGCCCTACACCTTCGAACCGTGGGTGGTCTCGAACGGCCGTCTCCGAGGCTCGGGCTGGGCGCCGACCGTCACCAACGAGCAGACCTACGTCGAAGGCACCGAAGCGCCGTGGTGGACGATGGTCTCGCCGAAGCGCCGACAGGAATTGGCGCTCGGCGGCGGGGTGGTGCTGCTGGCGGCGACGGCGGTGATCGGCGCGGTGTTCGGCCGACGACGGTTCATTCGCCGACGAGGCTGAGCAGGACGCCGTCGTTGACGCGCGCGACCAGATCGCCGTCGGCGTCGAAGACCACCGACCCGTCCGGGACCGGCATCTGCTGCGCTTCGACCCAGCTCAGCCGGTAGGTGACGGCTTCTGTGCGCAGGAAGACCAGGTCGTCGTCCCGCGGCGCGACCTCGGCCACGTCGGTCCCGTCGACGTCGAGTTGGGGGCCTGGCGTCACCGCATGAGGAAAAGCCACGAAGGATGTCAGCATCGCGGTTCGTGACCGGACCTCGATCGCGACAGGGCGTGGCGTCGCGACCGTGGAGGCCGGGGGTTCGACGATTGCCCGCGCCGTGATGGGGGTGGTCGTGGCACTCAGGGCGACCGGACCGTTCGATGCTCGCGGTGTCATGGCCACCACCACCGCAGCGACAGCAAGGACGGCCATGGTCCCGCCGGCGAGTGCCAACAGGCTGACGAGCGAGCGCGTGCTCGAATCGTCGACGTCGACGCGCGTCGGGCCGAGCTCGGAGGGGTGACGCCACGTTCGCTCGTGCGGGGGTAGCGGTCCTGGCTCCACGAGAACGAGATCGTACAACGCCGCGTGACGGCGCCGATCGCGGGGCAGCCTCGCGCCGCCATGCCATCGATACGCTGCAAGCGTGGATCAACCCCTCGACGGCGACGACTGGTTCGGCGTCACCGACACCGAACTCCCGATCGGTGGCGCGTACGACTGGGCGATCCGGCCCAACTGTGGCGCCGTCGTGCTGTTCAGTGGGACCATTCGCGACCATGCCGACGGGCGCTCGGGGGTCGAGCATCTGACGTACGAGGCGTACGAGGAACGTGTCGTGCCGCGCTTCGCCGAGATCGGGGACGAGTTGCGTCGGCGTTGGCCCGACACCGGGCGCGTTGCGCTGCTGCACCGACTCGGTCGCATCGAGATCGGTGAGTCGTCCGTGGTCGCCGTCGTGTCGGCTCCCCACCGTGGCGAGGCATTCGATGCCGCCCGGTTCGCCATCGATGCACTCAAGGAGTCCGCACCGATCTGGAAGCACGAGGTCTGGGCCGACGGAGCCGATTGGGGCACCGGTGCACACGACCTACGCGATGCGAGATCGGTGGGGTCGCCGGAATGACCACCGTGATCATCGCCGTCGTGGTCGGCCTCGTCCTCGTCGTGGCTGTGGTCGCGATGGCTGGGGGTCGCCGCCGGCCGGCGCCCGACGACATCGCGTCGTTCCGGCGCCAGATCGATGCCCTGTCGCCCGAGGCACGTCGGCAGACGTCGGACCGGATGAAACCGTCCGAGCGTGCCGCCAGCGGCGATGATGGTGTCGATGACACGTGACGTCACCGCAAGCTGCGCGACAGACCTCCCCGGACGAGTACAGGTGAGCACCCATGGCACGTGACCTGGCGATCGACCTCGGCACTGCGAACACCCTCGTGTACATGAAGGGCCGCGGCATCGTGCTCAACGAGCCGTCGGTCATCGCCCTCAACCGCCAGACCGGTGAGGTGCTCGCGACCGGACGTGAGGCGTGGCAGATGATCGGTCGCACGCCCGGCTACATCGTGGCGGTACGCCCGCTGCGCGGAGGTGCCATCACCGACTTCGAGATCACCGAGCGCATGATCCGCCTGCTCCTGCAACGCGTCGGCGTCAGCCGTTTCACGCGCCCGAAGGTGGTCATCTGCGTGCCCTCGGCCATCACCGAGGTCGAGCGTCGCGCTGTCACCGACGCTGCCCGACGCGCCGGCGCCGCCGACGCGAACCTGATCGAACAGCCGATGGCCGCAGCCATCGGCGCCGACCTGCCCATCGACGAGCCGGTCGGCAACATGGTGATCGACATCGGCGGTGGCACCAGCGAAACCGCGGTGATCAGCCTCGGTGGCATCGTGGCGCTCGAGGCCGTGCGTGTCGGCTCGTTCGACATCGACGCCGCGATCCAGAACTACGTGCGGCGTGAACACGGCATCGCCATCGGTGAACGCACCGCCGAGGAGATCAAGGTCGCGATCGGCTCGGCCGACCCGACCCCCGACGAGAATCAGGCCGAGGTGCGTGGGCGCGACCTGATGACCGGTCTGCCCAAGACCGTGCTGCTCACGCCGGAAGAAGTGCGGTACGCGATCGAGGACGTCGTGTCGTCGATCGTCGCCTCGGTGATCCGCTGCCTGTCGAAGGCGCCACCGGAGCTGTCGCAGGACTTCCTCGTGCGCGGGATGTACCTCGTCGGCGGCGGGGGGTTGCTGCGCGGGCTCGCCGAACGGATCGAGCGTGAGACCGAGGTGCCGGTGAAGATGTCGAACGTGCCGCTCGAAGCCGTCGTCCTCGGCGCCGGACACGTCATCGAGCACTACGAAGCGCTCAAGGGCATGTTCATGGGCGCCCGCCGCTGAACTGTCACACCGTGCCGGGTCAACTGTGACACTTGGGCGATGAGGACTCCATCGCTCACCGACGACGAACCGGTACGGGACGGCCTGGGACGTATCCGGGCCGAACTCGACGTGCCCGATGCGTTCCCTGCAGCGGTGCTCGCGGAGGCGGCAGAGGTCGCGACGCAGAGGGCATCGGTGGACCACGTCGAGCGGACGGACGTGGAGTTCGTCACGCTCGACCCGGCGACCAGCACCGACCTCGATCAGGCGTTTGCGATCGACGTTGCCGGCGCCGATCTCGTGTTGCGCTACGCGATCGCGGACGTCGGCTGGTTCGTCGCTCCAGGCGGAGCGATCGACGCCGAAGCCTGGCGGCGCGGTGTCACGATCTACCTGCCTGATGGTCGTGCCGGTCTGCACCCGCCGGACCTTGCAGAAGGTGCTGCCAGCCTGCTTCCCGACGGCGATCGGCCGGCCGTCGTGTTCAGCGTGCGCATCGCATCCGATGGTGCCGTGTTGCTCGACGGCGTCGAGCGTTCGCTCGTGCGCAGTCGAGCGAAGCTGGCGTACGAGAACGTCACCCCGGACGAGCTTCCTGCGGGGTTCGACGAACTCGCTGAGCGTATCGAGGCAGCGGAGCGGGAACGAGGCGCGGATCGCGTCGATTTCCCCGAGCAGGAGCTGCAACGCGTCGACGGCGGCTATCAGCTCCAATTCCGGCCACGACGACCCGTCGAGCGGCGCAACGCGGCGATGTCGCTGGCCGTCAACATGGCGGTCGCCGACGCGCTCCTGGCAGCGAAGACCGGCCTGTTCCGCACGATGCCCGCAGTCGACGCGCGAGCCGAGCGGCGGCTCCGGCACACCGCACGGGCCTTCGGGTTGTCGTGGGCGCTCGACGTTCCGCTCGAACGGTTCGAGCCATCGCTCGATCGTGAGGATCCCCGAACCGCAGCGTTCCAGCTCGCGATCCGCAGGGCGAGCGGTCGTGCCTCGTACGAGCCGTACCGCGAGGGTGTCGTGCCGTGGCACGCGGCGGTGGCAGCGACCTACTGTCACGCAACGGCGCCACTGCGGCGGTTGGCTGATCGGTTCGTCGTCGAGGCCGCGATCGATGTCGCGGCCGGTCGTGCGGTGCCCGACTACATCCAGACGGCGTTCGAATCACTGCCCGAGGTGATGGATCGCGCGAATGCTCGCGCCGCTCAGGCCGATCGCGCCGCACTCGACCTCGCCGAAGCGCTGGTACTGACCGGACGCGAGGGCGAGGTGTTCGATGCGGTCGTCACCGCCGAGGACGAACGTGGAGCGAGCATCCAGGTGTGCGAGCCCGCCATCATGGCGAGGGTCGCGGCGCGACGCGTCGACCCCGGCGACGAGATCCGGGTGCGGTTGGTGCGAGCCGACGCCGCGTCACGCTCGATCGAGTTCGATCGCGTCAGCTGACAGCGGTCGTGCGTACGCGATGTGCCTGGGGGCCGCGCGGATTGGTGACCATCCACCGGTCGGGGTTTGTCCCGTGATTTTCTCGCGGGTGCAACCAAACACACCCGACCGGGGAGGTCACCACCATGATGTACGCGCTCGACCCTGCCGTGCACGCA
>JBGTIA010000496.1:0-1903 GCA_041745835.1 Ilumatobacteraceae bacterium
CTGCCGGCGCGGGTCGGAGGTAGTGCGCCGTCAGCGTGACGGGTGGCCGTCCGACCGCCTCGGCCATCGCTCGACCGGCGATCGCCATGAGGTAGCCGCCGTTGGCGTTGCCGCCGATGTCCCATCCGGGCTTGACCTCGGCGGCGAAGCGAGTCTGTTGCTGCGATGCACCGGTGCCGTCGGCCGGCCTGGTCTCGGTCACGGTCTGGCTCACAGCGGTTGCATCGGCGAAGACTCCGGACATCGCCCGCACCGTAGCGACCCGACCGCGGCGTGGTCGGTTCCCCGCGCCCGGGTCGCACGGAACCAAGGTCGGTTCCCCGCGCCCGGGTCTGATGGAACCAAGGGCGGCGGGGACGCGCCGCCAATCGCCGGTGGTGCGGTGGGGTGGATCCCCTAGCGTGCACGGGGTGAGCCGGTTCTACCTGACGACGCCGATCTACTACGTGAACGCCGAGCCCCACCTCGGCCACGCGTACACCACGATCGTCGGCGACGCACTCGCCCGCTGGCATCGACTCCTCGGCGACGACGTCAAGTACGTCACCGGCACCGACGAACACGGCCTCAAGATCCAGCAGGCCGCCGAGGCCGCCGGCGTCACGCCCCAGGAATTCACCGACGACATCGCCCCCAAGTTCGCAGCGGCATGGGACCGGCTCAACATCAGCAACGACGACTTCATCCGAACCACCGAGCCCCGCCACAAGGCCGCCGTCGCCGAACTGCTGCAGCGCTGCTACGACGCAGGCGACATCGAGCTCGACACCTTCGCCGGCAAGTACTGCGTTGCGTGCGAGGAGTACTACGCGGACGACGAGCTGATCACCGTCGACGGCCCCGACGGACCGGTCGCCGACTGCTGCCCGATCCATCAGCGACCGGTCGAGTACTTCGAGGAGGAAAACTACTTCTTCCGCCTGTCGCGCTTCGAGGACCGTCTGCTCGACTGGTACGCCGCACATCCCACCGCACTCACGCCCGAGCATCGAGGCAACGAAGCGATCGGCCTGATCAAGAGCGGGCTGCGCGACTTCTCGATCAGCCGGACGTCGCTCGAGTGGGGCATTCCGTTGCCGTGGGACGCGAAGCACGTCACCTACGTGTGGTTCGATGCGCTCACCAACTATCTCGCTGCGGTCGGCTTCGGCGACGGGACCGACGGCTACCGCGACTGGTGGCCGGTCGACTACCACCTGATCGGCAAGGACATCGTGCGCCAGCACTGCGTGTACTGGCCGGCGATGCTGATGTCGGCGGGGGTCGAGCTGCCGAAGGGTTGGGCGATCGGCGGCTGGCTCCTGTCGGGCGGCGAGAAGATGAGCAAGACCTCCGGCAACGTGGTCGACCCGCTCGACCTGATCGACGAGGTCGGCCTCGACGGGTTCCGCTACTACGTGCTCGCCGACACGGCCTACGGCAACGACGGTGATTTCTCGATCGAGGGATTCACGTCGCGCTACAACTCCGACCTCGCGAACAACCTCGGCAACCTGCTCGCCCGGGTAGCGACCGTGGTGGCCAAGAAGTGCGACGGCATCGGGACGGCACCGAATCCCGACAGCGCGCTCGCAGCGGTTGCTGCATCGGCGTACACCGACACCGCCACGCAATGGGATGCGGTCCAGCCAAGCAAGGCGCTCGATGCGACGTGGCAACTGGTGCGCGCCACCAACTCGCATCTCGAGGCCAACGAGCCGTGGAAGGCCGAGCCCGGGCCGGGTGTCGACGCCGTGATGGGCGACGCCCTCGAGGCGCTGCGCATCGTCGCCGTGCTCGCCCATCCGGCGATCCCCGACACCGCGCAGGCGATCTGGGAACGCATCGGACTGCCCGGCTCCGTCGCTGACCAACACCTCCCCGACGCCGCCCGATGGGGCCGGTACGCACCCGGCGCACCCGT
>JBGTIA010000497.1:0-3464 GCA_041745835.1 Ilumatobacteraceae bacterium
CAACGACCTACCGGCGATCACCTGCACGGCGTGACCGAATACGCGCTTGCCCTCCACCCGAGTGGCTCATCTCTGTCTTGTCCACCACCCAGGACCGACCGCCCCAAAGAACCCCTTGACACACATACGCGCATCGAAGTCAGTCACCTTCTCGAGGCCAACACCCACCGAATAATCACTGTTGACCGGAAGCGTCCGGTTGAGGACCCGCAACCGAGGCGAGAACAACAAGCGCCACTCAAGGCAGTGACGAGGACAGAGTCGTTCGTGTGTCGTCCGCGTCCGGACGCGGATCGGCCCACAGTTTCGGCGTGTCGATCGGAGTCGGACCGATTTGATGTGCCCAGACAGCGGGGAGCAGTCCTTCGGGTACCGTGTTCCATGGCCACGGTTCGTCAACCCACAAGCGAGCATCGGCGATCGATTGAAGACAGTCTCCGGTGGCGTGACTTCGAACATCGCTCGGACGACATCTTCATCAGCACACCGCCGAAGAGTGGCACCACCTGGATGCAGGGCATCGTGTCGTCGTTGTTGTGGCCGGCGGGTGACGCGCCAGGCGATCGCGGCGACCGGAGCCCGTGGATCGATGCCCGGTTCGCGCCGATCGAGGAGGTGCTCACTCGTCTCGATGCCCAGCAGCATCGTCGATTCATCAAGACGCACTCGCCCGCTGACTGTGTGCCGATCTTCGAGGAGTGCAAGTGCGTCGTCGTCTACCGTGACGGACGTGACGCTTTGATGTCGTGGGCCAATCACCGTGGTGCGATGCGACCGGAATTCGTGGAGGTGTTGAACGCGAGCGGCGCCGAGGAGGGCCTCCGTCCTCTGCCGGAGTGGGATGGCGACATGGACGAACTGTTCGACACATGGTCCAACGACTGTTCACCGATCACGCACCTCGCGTCGTGGTGGCCGTTACGCCACGAGAGTTTCGCCTACTTCGTGCACTACAACGATCTGAAGACGGACCTCGAGGGCGAGATGCGGCGACTTGCCACCTTTCTCGGCATCGAGGTCCCCGACGACCTGTGGCCCGAGACCGTCGCGCGGTGCGGACTTTCTGAGATGCGTGAGGAGGCTCGTGGTAGCGGACGCATCAACATGCTGTTCGAGAACGGCGCCGACGCGTTCTTCCACAAGGGAACCAACGGTCGATGGCGTGACGTGCTGACCCCAGCGCAACTCGACCGGTACGACGCGATGGTCGCCGGCGGGCTGCCAGCCGACGCTGCGCAATGGCTCGAATCCGGCTCCCTCGCCACGGGCACGCGGCCAAGCGAGTCCTGACAATTCCAGAACTACCCACGACACCCAGGGTCCAGCAGCAGCCGGTGACGCTTCCGCGCGACCGACCACGTCCGGTTGAGGACCAACATCTGAGACCGAATCACCAACCGCCGTTCGTTGCATCGGCGAAAGCGGAGTCGTTCGTGAGACGTCCCCCCATCGGACGCGTCGCGTCCGTGCGTGTGCGGTCCACACACCCGGATGAAGTCGAACGACGAGGCCTTTTCCTCTCGGCGGAGTTGGCCGACGTAGCCGAACCGTTGTGGCCCGCCGAGCACGTTGTTGGCAGCATGGAGGTTCATCCAGACCGTCTTGACGGTGTCGTCGAACGGCAATTTCGCCGGGGCCGCAGGCCTTGGTGTCGCGGTAGCGATCTCGACTCGTGCCCGACTAATGCTGCTGCAGCTCGGCTGATGCAGTGATCGGATCGTCAAGCGACTCGACCATCCCATAACCGTCCTACCGCAATAACCTGATCTGGTGGCGCGGTTCGGCACGTATCGATCGGCCGATCGGCGGGCTCGACCCAAGCGATAATCCCGACCTCTCGTGCTCGATGAACCGCTCGCGTTCCGGCAGAGAGTTATGTGCCGCAAGTACTCGATACTGTCTCGCTTGACGGCGGGCCTCAGTAGACGATGTCCAACGCGAACCGCAGCGCGATGTCGAGTGCCGCCCGCGTGACCTGATCGAGGCGACCGACTGGTTCATCATCAAGATCTTCGATTGGCACTGTGATGACGTTGTCGCAACTGATGACGCAGGGTTCGGGCAGTCCTTGTTCGGGACCGACCTCGACCTCGGTGCCGATACCACGGATTGTCCGGGTGATCGGTGCGCACGTGACCGAGCTCAACACTGCGATGGCGGCATCACGGGTGAGAATGCAGACGGGGCGGCGTCCTGCGGGAGGCCCGAGGTCGGCCCAGATGATGTCGTTGCGGGCTACCACGCCGGCGCGGTCCGCGCCGCGAGACGGCGCGCGGATTGAACGAGTGCAGGGTCGGGTGGCTGACGCTGGTACCCGGCGATGAGTTCTCGGTCTGCTGTTGCGAACTCCTCGGCGGTAATCACTGCGGTGGCGCCCCTACGGAGCAACTCGGAGCGGTTCGTTCCGAGCTGCGCCGCAAGCTCATCGAGCCGTGCGACCAGGTCGTCGTCGAGTTGGACAAGAACTTCTCGGCGGGCCATGACCATATGCTATCCCCGATGGTCAGGACCGTCCGGTAATCGCGTTCGCAAGAGACCCGGCCACACCCACATATCCGGCAGGGATGATGGTTGGTGGGTGCACCGGATGTGCGTGGGGCTCGATCACCGTCGAGCGTTCTGCGTAGGTTCGGGGTCGTTCCCGACCTGGTCTGACTCGAGAACCGGCTGACGCTTTGCTGTCTTTCGAATGACTGGTCGGCCGTGTTCGGGAACGGCACCCACCGGTCGGGCGACGACTGTGACTCGAGAACTGTTGGAGCAGTTCTCGCAGCGATGTCGCCGTCCCGGCAGGTGCGTGCCAACCCATTCACAGCTGCTGAAAGGGATGGCAATGACCATCGTAGAGAACCATTTGTTGACCGTCACGGGCGGCATCGACACCCACCTCGAGTTCCACGTCGCCGCCGCCGTCGATTCGAACGGCGGTGTGCTCGGTGTGGAAACGTTCGAGACCACGACCGGCGGATACCGGCGCCTCGTCGCGTGGCTTGCCGGGTTCGGCACCATCAGCCTGGTCGGTGTCGAGGGCACCGGCTCCTACGGCGCCGGTCTCACCCGACACCTCACGGAAAAGGGCATCGGTGTTGTCGAGGTCGACCGACCGAACCGCCAGGCCCGACACCGCGCCGGCAAGACCGACGCCATCGACGCGATCGCCGCGGCACGAGCTGTGCTGACCGGCACCGCGACCGGCACACCGAAGTCGCGGACCGGCAACATCGAAGCCATTCGAGTGCTCACCGTCGCGAGGCGTTCAGCCGCGAACGAGTGGATCGCGGTCCTCTCCCAGATCCGTCACGTTGTGTTCACCGCACCCGCGACGAGTATGAGCCCCGCGGAGTGGTGGGGATTGCGTGACGCGTTCCCTGGTGACCGTCAGTCGCCGGGCTCGAGCTCGGCGGTGACAGCGGGGTCAGTATCGCGCGGCTTGTAGAGCTTCGCCATCGAGGCTTCTGAGAAGT
>JBGTIA010000498.1:0-5917 GCA_041745835.1 Ilumatobacteraceae bacterium
GAGCCGGACCGCGTCGTCGCCGAGACGTTCGGAGTCCTCGACCATCACCACGGCGTCGGCCCCCTCCGGCATTGGCGCGCCGGTCATGATCCTGATCGCCTCGCCGGCGCCCACGGGCGCTGTCGGCGCCGCTCCCGCGGCAAGTTCGCCGACCACGCTCAGTTCGACCGGGACACTCGCGACGTCCTCCGAGCGGACCGCGTACCCGTCGACAGCGGTGTTGTCGAACGGCGGCACCGCCTCCCCTGCCACGACCGGTGACGCGAGCACCAGCCCGGATGCCTCCGTTCGATCGACCTCGACGGCGCCGAGCGGTGGACAGGACTCGAGCACGAACGCCTGGGCATCCTCCAACGGGGTCACGCAGGCAAGGTACCGCAGGCTCGGCGAAGCCAGCACCCGGAACCGTACCTCTAGCCTGAAGCGCCGTGTCCGACTCGCTGACCGCCTTCCCATCCGACGGCTACACCGCTCGATGGCGCACGTGGGACCACGAGCACCTCGAGACCTTGACGCTGCGGTGGGAGAACGAGGGCTGGACCGCGACCGGCGAAGTCGCTCGCGAAGCGATCACGTACGTGATCCGCATGTCGGCGACCTGGCAGGTCCGACAGTTCCTGCTGTTCCGCGACCTCGACGAACCCGACCTGTGGCTCGGCGCTGACGGGACGGGCCGCTGGGGCGAGATGAACGGTGCGCACCGTCGCGACCTCACCGGTTGCACCGACATCGACCTTCCGATAACGCCGTTCACGAACTCGATCCCCATCCGGCGGCTCCGGCTCGACGTCGGGGACGACGCCGAGGTCACCGCCGCCGTCGTCGACGTCGAGACGCTCGGTGTGGTCATGATCCGTCAGCGCTACCGCCGGCTCAGCCCCCGACGCTTCGAGTACTCGAACCTCGACAGCGGCTTCACGACGACCTTCGACGTCGACGAATACGGACTCGTGCACGACTACCCCGACGAGTTCCGCCGGCTCTGACCGAGTGCCGCCGGGACAACACGGGTCAGACCCGTGCTGTCCGGCATCGGGTACCCAAGCGGTCACGGTGAGACAACACGGGTCTGACCCGTGTTGTCCCCTCAGATGTGGAGTTGCTTCAGGAACGAGCGGAGGTCGGCGCCGAACTCGGGATTCGCCAACCCGAGCTCGATCGACGCAGTGAGGAATCCGAGGGGTGTCCCGGTGTCGAGGCGGCTCTCGTCGGCCACCACGGCGTGGAACGGAGCGCGAGCCGCTTGGGCACGCAGCGCATCGGTGAGCTGCAGCTCGCCCCCGCTGCCGGGGGTCAGTGCCTCGATCTCCGCCCAGGCATCTGCGGTCAGGACGTAACGGCCGGTGAGGATGAAGTTGCTGGGAGCGTCCTCGGGACTCGGCTTCTCCACGAGGTCCCGAACCGGAATCACGCCGTCGTGGGTCAACTCCCCGGCGGGATCGATCACGCCGTACCGGCTGACGTGCTCGCGAGGCACGTTCACGACGGCGACCACGCTGCCCTCCGTCGCAGCGCACACCCCGTTCATCTGCGCCAGCAACGCCGAACTCGTCATGAGCTCGTCGGGAAGCAACACTGCGAACGGCTCGTCGCCGACCGCCTCGCGCGCACAGCCGACCGCGTGTCCGAGCCCTTTGGGATCGTCCTGATAGACGATGTCGACCCGCCAGTCACGTCCGATGGCGCGCAGCCGCTCGGCGGTGTCCGACTTGCCCTTGGCATCGAGAGCGTCGAGCAGCGCCTCGTCAGGAGCGAAGTACGCATCGATCGCCGGCTTGCTACGACTGCTCACGACCACGATGTGGTCGCAGCCGGCCCCGAGTGCTTCGTCGATCACGAGTTGGATCGCCGGCTGGTCGCCGATCGGGAACAACTCCTTCGGAACGGCTTTCGTGGCGGGGAGGAATCGGGTCCCCAGACCAGCGGCGGGAATGACGGCACTGCGGACCTGCATGCGTCGGACGATATCCTTTTGCGTTCGATGCCAACCTACGTCTACAAGTTCGTCGACTCCGGCGAGACCATCGAGGTCCAGCAGGGATTCCACGACGAGAACCTGACCAAGATCGCCCATCCCGAGAGCGGCGAGGTGCTGCCCGTGAAGAAGGTCTTCACCCCGGTCGGCGTCACGTTCAAGGGGTCCGGCTTCTTCAAGACCGACAATCGCGGCAAGAAGTCGGCGGCCCCGACTGCTCCGTCGGGCACGAAGGACTCGAAGGACACCAGCTCGTCGAGCGGTGACAAGAGTTCGTCGTCCAGCGACAGCGGCTCGTCGTCGGGTTCCACGTCGACGTCGAAGACCGAGAGCTCGAGCACGTCGAAGACCGAGAGCTCGAGCACGTCGTCGAGCGCCTCATCGTCATCCGACTGAACGCCGACAAAACGCCGGAGCCGCCGCGACCTGCCGACTGCGCCGACGCGTCGACAGCGCCGCTCGATAACGTCGTCACGGACCGACTCCCTCCGATCGTTCACCGATCCGAGGAGACACCGATGCACGTCGCGGCCAGCGCCCGACACGTCCTCGCACGACGACCATGGATCTACTGGGCCGTCGTCACCACGCTCGCGGTTATCGCTGCGGCAGCCGTTCACGGTGAGATGGCGTCGATCGCCGCCGAGCGCGATCGCTGGGGCTCGACGCGCACCGTGATGGTGACGCGCCACGAACTCGAACCCGGTGACGAGATCGCCGCCGACCTCGTCGCTCTCCCCGTTGCAGCGATCCCCGATCGCGCCCTCGCCGAGGCTCCCACCGGCGCACTCGTCCGGCAGCGTGTCGCCGCTGGTGAAGTGCTCACCGAATTCGATGTCACCGGACGCGATGGTCCCGCCGCACTCGCCGAGCAGGGAGCCGTCGTCGTCGCCCTGTCCGACCCATTTGCTCGCAACGTCGAGGTGGGGCTGCGAGTCCAGGTCGCAGCAGACGGGCTGGTGATCGCCGAGGATGCGACGGTGACGGGCGTCGTCGACGAGGTGATCTTCGTCGCTGTCGACTCCAGCGAGGCCCCGGCGGTGGCGACCGCCGCCCAGCAGGGTGCTGCCAGCCTCCTGTACCTGCCGTGACAGTCGACGCTTGCGATGCGCCGATGCGCCGAGCCGGTAATCGCCGCCGGAGCACTCACCCGCGGTGCGATGAGCGAACCGCCCGAATACCGTCACCTGGCTCATCGCTCACAGTTGCATCTGCCATGCGACGAGTGAGCGACCAGGTTTGGCACGCACCCCGGCGATACTCGCTCACCCCGGCGTGATCGAGGGCACGATGCGGGGCGACCAGGGTCGAGGCTCGTCCCAGTGGTGGCCGACGACCTGGGCAGTCGCCAGCGACGCGAGGAACTCCATCGGACCTTCGAAGTCGACCATCTCGACGTACGCCGCACCCAGGGCGTCCGGCACGTGGCCGTCGCTGCCGGCTCCACCGACGATGCCGAACTCAGCGGCGAACTCGGCGGCACGGCGGTTGAGGCTCGACAACGACGTCTTGGCATTCAGGACCTCGACAGCGTCGATGAGATCGGCCTCGGCGAGCTCGTACAGCGCCGACTCGCTCAGGTTTCGGCGCATCGGATCGAACGGGTGCGGGATGTAGACCACCCCGCCCTGGTCACGGATCGCCCGGGCCGCGTCGAGATGCGAGATGCCCATCGGCACCCGCTCGGTCAGGAACAGCCCGATGATCTCGCCGACTGCGGTGCGAAGTTCCTCGCCGACGATCACCCGACAGGCGAGCCGATCGCGCAGCTCACGTGCGCCTTCGACGGCGTTGTGATCGGTGATGCACACCACGTCGAGCCCGCTCGAGGCGACCGCCGTGGCGAACTCCTCGGAAGTGGTCGTCGAGTCGCCACTCCACATGGTGTGGGTGTGGAGGTCGACGCGGAGGCGACCGTCGGGCTGCTCGGCAGCGAGATGCGGGTGACGATCCATCGCCTCCGGTGTCGCTGCCGCCATCGGGGATCTCCGAGCGTCCTCAGGTGCCCGACATGGTGACGTCGCGGATGACCAGGCTCATGCCCGCCGAGCGCATCGGCAGCCACTCGAGGTCCCCGCCCACCTCGACGATGTCGAGCAGCATCCGCTGCAACGTCGACGCGATCGTGATCTCCCGGACCGGAGCGCCGACCGTTCCGTTGGTGATCAACAATCCGGCAGCCCCGGTGGAGAAGTCGCCACTGATCGGATTGACGCCCGAGTGCAGTCCCTGCATCTGTTGCACGAGCAGCCCGTCGTCGACGTCGGCGATCAGTTCCTCCTGGGTCCGCGTTCCCGGCTCGAGCGACAGCGCCAGGCAGCCGACGCCGGGCGTGCCTGCGAATCCGCCACGAGTGGCATTGCCCGTCGACGTCGTGCCGGCCCGGCGTGCGGAATACGAGTTGTGGACGAACTGGCGCAACACACCGCCCTCGATCAGCACGTTGCGACGCGCAGCGAGACCTTCACCGTCGACATCGGTCGCGGTGTAGGCCTTCGGATTGGTCGGATCGTCGACCAGCGTCACGAGCGCGGACGCGACGGTCTCGCCGATCCGGTCACGGAACAGCGAGCGTCCCTTGACGACCGCCTCGCCGTTGAGCGTCGAGGAGATCACCCCGATGAACTGGGCGGTCACGAACGGATCCAGCACGACGGTCAACCGCCGGCTCGGTGGCTGGGTGGCACCGAGCAGTCGTGTCGCCCGATCAACAGCCTCACGAGCCGCTCGATCGAGGTCGAACTCGTCGGGCGACCGGCCGACCGAGAACCCGAAGCCGGTCTGGGTCTCGGCATCGTCGCCCTCACCCTCGTCGGCGAGTGTGGACACCGACACGTAACAGCCATTCTCGCGGCCGGACATGCGGATGCCGGTGGTGGACGCGACCGCTGACTCCCCGTGGGCGTCGGCGTAGTTCGAGTCGTCGACCCGCACGCGCGGATCGGTCCCAGAGGCCAGCTTCTCGAGTTCCTTCGCCAGGTCGATCTTTCGATCGGTCGGATACTCGGCGAGGTCGTCGTTCCACAAGGTCTGCTGGGTGACCGCGACCTCGTCGGGTTCGGCGAGTGCCGCCCACTCGTCGACGGTGCCGAACTGCACGTTGTCGCGCGCCTCGGCGAGCACCTCGCGAATAGCGTCCTCGTCGAGGGTGCCGGCGTATGCGAATCCGGTGCGGCCGTCGCGGATCACCCGGATCCCGATGCCCTCACTCTGCGCCGACACGAAGTGCTCGACGTCACCCTGATAGATCCGCACCTCGGTCTCGCCACCCCGGGCCACGAACGCTTCGATCTGCTCGCCGGGACGCGCCTGCTCGATCACCCGGTCGGCAACGACCTGCAGCTCGCTCTCGAACCGACTCATCGTCGCGCTCCCTGCGTTACGGTTCACGCGGTGCCGCCGACGGTGAGGGACTTCACGCGGAGTGTGGGTTGGCCATCGCCGACGGGAACGCCCTGGCCGTCCTTGCCGCACGTGCCCGGGCTGCCCATCGAGAAGTCGTTGGCGAGCATGTCGATGTCGGCGAGCACCTTCGGACCGTTGCCGATCAGGTTGCCGTCGCGCAGCGGTTCGGTGATCTCGCCGTTCTCGATCAGGTACGCCTCGGTCATCCCGAACACGAAGTCGCCCGACGCCGTGTTGACCGACCCGCCACCGAGCTTGGCCACGTAGACCCCGTTCGGGGTCGAGCTGATGATGTCGTCGGGATCGTCGGGTCCATCGAGCACGAACGTGTTCGTCATCCGCACCATCGGCAGGTGCTGGTAGCTCTGCCGACGGCCGTTGCCGGACTGGGGGCGACCGTCCTTGCGGGCACGCAGGTAGTCCCACATGTAGTCGGTGAGGACGCCGCCCTCGATCAGCACGTTGCGTTGGGTGACGTGGCCCTCGTCGTCGAAACCGAGCGTGCCCCACTCCCCCGGCATCGTGCCGTCGTCGACG
>JBGTIA010000499.1:0-3139 GCA_041745835.1 Ilumatobacteraceae bacterium
AGCCCGTACCAGGGCGTCCCGTGCAGTACCGCTGAGCTGGGGTTTCGTGCTGCTGCACTCCCGGAGCGTACCTCTCCGTACCACCTCGTCACTCTGAAAAGTGTAGAAGAAGTGTAGAAGTCGGTCGCCAGTTGAGCGGGCACGTCAGGCCACCGTTCGGTCGAGCAGGTGGCGGTTCTTGGCGACCGATCCGGGCAGGATCGCGAAGTGGACTTGGCCGTCCTCGTCGACCGCCACGACCCTCACGACGGCTTGAGCCTCGGTGTTGCCGGCGAGCAGCATCGCCTCGGGCTGGACGCGCTCGGAAACCGTCGCGTCGGCGAGCGTGGACCAGCCGAGGCCGTCGTCGTGTTGGGCGTTGAGGTCAGCGATGAGGTCGAGGTCGTCCATGGGGTCACCTCCGAGTTCAGTGCTCATGGTACGGGTTCTGCCAGCTCCGGACTTGCGGATGGACATGCCTCGTACCAATCCTCGCCACGCCAGGCTTCGCGTCCTTCGCGCCCGGCGATGACGAGCGCGGCGACCGGGTCGGCCCACCACCAGCCGAGCGTCGCGTTGGCGACCAGGCCGATGAGCAGGATGACCGAGAGGTGCAGAGCATCGTCTGGCCGCTGTCCGCGACAACGGTGCGGCTCGCCATCACGGCGGTCAGATCGGCTTGCGGGCTTCCTGGCCGAGGGTCCGGCTGATGATCTCGGCCATGTCGAGCTGATCGCGGAGTCGTTGGCATCGTTCGTCGGCCAGCGCCGCGAACATGGCGAGGCGTTCGCGGAGCTCCTTGCGTTCGGTCTTGGGGGTGGCGGGATCGGCGAGGCGGTCGCGGGTGGTGAGCAGGTCGCGCATCTCTTCGATCGACAGGTCGAGGGGCTTGAGGTTCTTGATGAGACCCAGCCGCTCGATGTCGGTGTCGGTGTAGAGCCGAAACCCACCAGCCGACCGGCCCGACGGGATCGCGAGGCCGGCCTCTTCGTAGTAACGGATCGTCCGCAGCGACAGGCCGACCGCTTCGGCGACTTCACCGATCTGGTGCATCTCGGTCTTCACGATCGCTCCTCGGTCTCGCTCGACAGGCCGGTCAGTGGCCGGCGCCGAGTCGTCCGCTCAGACTGTGCCACTTCGCGCTCGGTTCGTTCATACCGATGATCTCGACGTTCTTTCCGTAGCGGTGGTACTTGGACTCGATGGCGTCGAAGGCTGCGACAGTGGACGAGTCGTAGATCTGGGCTTCGGACAGATCGATGATGACGTTCTGGGGGTCACCGACGTAGTCGAACTGGTAGAAGAGGTCGTTGCTCGACGCGAAGAACAGCACGCCTCGAACGGCGTAGACGCGGGTGTCGTCGTCGGGATGTGCGATGTCGACGACCTCGGTGAAGTGGGCGACGCGTCGGGCGAAGAAGATGGTGGCGACGATGACGCCGAGGATGACGCCGTAGGCGAGGTTGTGGGTGAGCACGGTGACCACGACGGTGGTGACCATGATCGCCGTGGCGCTGAACGGCATGTGCTTGAGGGTTCGGGGGTTGACGCTGTGCCAGTCCATGGTCGCGACCGACACCATGATCATGACGGCCACCAGGGCGGCCATGGGGATCTTGGCGACGGTGTCACCGAGGCCGAGGACGAGGATCAGCAGGAACACGCCGGCGAGGAAGGTGGAGATCCGGGTGCGGGCCCCCGAGGTCTTCACGTTGATCATGGTCTGGCCGATCATGGCGCACCCGCCGAGACCACCGAAGAACCCGGTGACGATGTTGGCCACACCCTGGCCCCAGCCTTCGCGGGTCTTGTCGGAGTGGGAGTCGGTGATGTCATCGACGAGATTGGCGGTCATGAGCGACTCGAGCAGACCGACGAGCGCCATGGCGAACGCGACCGGGGCGATGATCTGCAGGGTCTCCACGGTCCACGGGATGTCGGGGATGAGGAACGACGGGAGGCTCGTGGGGAGATCGCCCTGGTCGCCGACGTTGGGGATGTCGATGCCGAACACGACCACGATGACCGTGAGCAACACGACGACAACCAATGGTGCGGGCACGACGCCGGTGAGCTTGGGGAAGAACACCAGGATCGCGATCCCGGCGGCGACGAGCGGGTAGACGATGAAGGGCACGTCGATCAGCTCGGGGATCTGGGCCATGAAGATCACGATGGCCAGGGCGTTGACGAAACCGACCATCACACTGCGCGGAACGAACCGCATCAGCTTGGCGGCGCCAGCGAGGCTGAATGCCACCTGCATCACACCGGCGAGGATCACCGTGGCGACGAGGTAGTCGAGCCCGTAGGTCTTGGCGATCGGTGCGACGACGAGGGCGACTGCACCGGTCGCCGCGGAGATCATTGCCCGACGACCGCCGACGATCGCGATGGTCACGGCCATGGTGAACGACGCGAACAGGCCGACCTGAGGATCGACACCGGCGAGGATCGAGAACGAGATCGCCTCGGGGATCAGCGCCAGGGCAACCGCGAGGGCGGCGAACACCTCGACCCGCAACAGCTTGGGAGAACTAAGCGTCCCCAGCACCGTGGCATCGGCAACGTTGGCTTCGGGCACAGCAAGAGACATCGGGTATCCACTCGGCGAGGCGACAGGGGCACGATCGGCGGAGGCCGGATCGGCGCGAGCCACCAACGACCGCATCGGTGTTGCTGGGCCTCGCGAAGAAGACGCAACCCTACAGTTACGTGAGAGTAGAGATCTAACTCGCCGGCCGTGAGCGCAGCCAGGCAGGCCACCGGTAGGGGTGGGCGTCCGACCTCGCTGATGATCGACCACACGCCGCTGTCTTCGAGCCGGCGAGCCTTGCCTCCTGAGCAATCTATTTCAGTCTCTGCTAAATTGCGTGACAGCTCAATCAGGAGGCTAAGACCGATGGATGCCGTGATGCTGTTCTCGAAGGCCACTGCCCGAGGGTGCGACGTGATGGACGGCGTGACTGTCGACCAGCTGAGCCTGCCGACGCCGTGCACCGAGTGGTCGGTGCAGGACCTGATCGACCACATGGTCGGATCGACCGACTACCTGCTCGCCGCGCTCGAGGGACACGAACTCGCTCCGGTCACGGACGCGACCGCCGACGACTACCAGGCCGGCCGGGCGCAGGTGCTTGCCGGTCTCGCCGCGCCCGGC
>JBGTIA010000500.1:0-1781 GCA_041745835.1 Ilumatobacteraceae bacterium
CTGGCTGACCACCTACAACCACCGCCGCCGCAACCACGGCGACTACATGGCCGGCCGACGACCCATCGACCTACTCGAACTAACCTCATGACACCCCGAACCACAGACCACCACTGTCACCCCAGGTTCTGGACAGGAAGCCCTAGGAGTGCCGATCGGGCACGCCGATATCACTCATGCCGGCGGTACCGCCGATCCGTCTGGTTACGGCACCTCCGATCGCCGGCCGACTACTCGTACTCGCGACGCAGAACGCTCCGGAGGGCGCCCGGGAATCGGCGAAGTGTGGGACGTCCGACCACTGGTCGCGTAGCGCACAATCACTGCTCAAGCAGCCGAAGCCTGCTCGCTAACGGCACGTAACCGCTTCGCCTGGTGGCACATAACGCTCGGGCTGCTGATCGTTGAGCGCCCTCCAACGCCGGGTGTCGGGCAGGACGTCGTCAGGCGATGATCGGTTCGACCTCGGGAAAGGTCCAGGTGCCGTCAAAGATCTCGGATCGCGGTTTGTACAGGCGCACGATGTATTTCCAGCCATCCATCAGTGGAAGGCAGTTGGGCCGGTCGTCGCCGCATCCGCCCAGATGCACCGTGATCGAGCCGTCAGGGTTGGGTGTTGCGGTGACGTTGTTGACGCTGTTGGCGTTGCGGTCGTTCGCCTCGAAGAACCCGTCGGAGTTGTACAGCGAGATCGACCAGAACGCGTCGACCGGGACGTCGCGGACCGTGATGCAGTAGTCGCCAACCGGCAGACCCGGATCGACGTTGATGTACTTGGCCTCGGACGTCGGCAGGCCGCCCCAGCCGCCTGCGGTCCCGAGCAGGTGACGCACCGGATCGACCTCTTCCTTGGTCCCGAACGCGCCGTCGTAGTCGGTGGAGAATCGGACGAGCTCCAACACGGCCTCGCGCACGGCGGTGAAGCTGTCCTCGTCGTAGTCGGGCGACGTGAACGGTTCGGCTGACTCGACGCGCACAGCAATGCCGTCTTGGACCTGGTTCGCAGCTGTGATGTCAGCCGGGTCCGCAGGATCGACGAAGACGCGCGCCGCAACGAGCACGTACCGTGTGTCGAACTCCTCCATGCTCAAGTCATGATCGCCGGCGTCGTGAAAGATCCGATTGATGTAGTGATCCTGGTTGACGACCATCACCGAGACGTACCGGTCACCCGAGGGAGGCACCGTGAGGGTTGCTCCCCCCTGCAGGTCGACCACCGCGAAGCTGTAAAGGGTGTCGCGGTTCATGCGGATCACCGATTGCTCGTCCAGCGGGGTCGGGACGCGAAAGTGGGCTAACACGTTCACCCCTCCGGCCTGCGCCGATATCGACGCGAGCATGCGGTCACTTTCGGCTCGCACAAAGTTGTCGGCGTTCACGTGCGTCTGATCCAACGGATGTCCTTTGAGTTCGGTCTTTACAACACGGCGAGTGTACGCCACGAGCTGGGAGCCGGGGGACGATGGGTAGCCGCCACAGGCGGGCGTGAGCAGTACCTCGACGGGCCGGATCGGCGGCGGCACCCGGACACCGAGATGGTGGATCCGACCGAACTCATCACTTGAACAGCGACCATGGTCCACGAATCACATCAAGAAAGCAGGCCGCATCAAACCTTTCGCAAGTGCCACCGACCGCCACTGAGCGCACGGTCGTTTCGGCCCGGTGAGTGACTCGCAGGGCTGAACCTGGTACTGCGACGATCGGCAGGAGTTCGGGGCCCGGCTATGGTGCGCCGATGGAACGAGTCGACGTCCGACCGCTGCGACGGACCAACGGCG
>JBGTIA010000501.1:0-1762 GCA_041745835.1 Ilumatobacteraceae bacterium
GCTCGCCGCCCTGAGTCTGCGTCAGTCGAGGCCCCAGCGCTGCCGTGCGGCGACCACCGTGGGCAGGCCGACCTCGCCGGTCGAGGCCTCCTCGGGCCGGAACGAGGTGCCGACCAGCGCCGACAGCGTCGACCCGGTGGACAGCGACAACGCCTCGAAGTCGTACCCGCCCTCCAACACCACGACCGTGCGGCGCGCTGGAACGAGCTGCTGCAGGCGCACTGCCATGTCGGCGTAGTCCGCCGACGTCAACTCCAGGCCGGCCAACGGGTCGTTGCGGTGGGCATCGAACCCTGCCGAGATGAACAACCAGTCCGGTGCGAACTGCTCGATCACCGGCGCGATCACCTCGTCGACCGCACGCCGGTACACATCGCCGCGCGTGCCCGCCGGGAACGGCAGGTTGAGGTTCGACATCGGCGCCCCAGGGCCACCCGTCTCGTCGGCTCGTCCACTTCCCGGGTACAGCGGGTACTCGTGCGTCGACACGTACAGCACGTCGGGGTCGTCGTAGAAGATGTCCTGGGTGCCGTTGCCGTGATGGACGTCCCAGTCGACGACCGCCACCCGTTGGCCGCGTGTAGCCAGCGCAGCCGCTCCGACCGCCACGTTGTTCACGAGACAGAACCCCATCGCACGGTCGGGCACCGCATGGTGCCCGGGCGGCCGGCCTGCTGCGAACGCCACGTCACAGGACCCCGCCTCGAGCGCATCGACGGCGTCGAGGACGGCTCCCGCCGCTCGAAGCGCGGTGGACCACGAACCAGGTGCCGCGAACGTATCGGGATCGAGGTCGCCACCGCCGAGCTCACAGAAACGTTCGAGTTGCGCGAGGTAGCTCGGTGTGTGTACACGCTCGAGCTCCGCCACCGTTGCGACTCTCGGCTCGCGGAACTCGACGGCATCTGCCAGTCCGGCCCGCGAGATGCCGGCGAGCGACGCCGCCAGACGCCCGGGGCGCTCGGGGTGCCACTCGGGTGTGGTGTGCTGGTCGAGTTCGGCGCTCGCGAAGACGGTGATGGGCGATGCCACAGGACCACCCTAGGCAGCGCAGCGCCCTGCTCAACATGTGTCACACCCGTACCGACACCACGCCCCGAGGTGCCATGCTGGGTGGGTGAGCAGTGCGTCGGTCCCGGAGTCGGCCACCGAGTCGGCCACCGAGTCGGCCAGGGAGTCGGCCACGGAGTCGCCCTGGGCATCGACGGTGGTCCTCGGGAACGGCGACGCCGTCTTCATCCGCCCGCTCACCGTCGACGATCGGCCTACGCTCGCTGCCTTCCACAAGCGTCAGTCACCCGAGAGCATCTACCGTCGATTCTTCTCACCCAAGCCGGAGCTGAGCGAGAAGGAGTTGCTCCACTTCACGGCCATCGACATGGTCGACCGCGCTGCGCTCGTCATCGAATCGCACGACGAGTTCATTGCGTGGGCAAGCTACGAGCGGTGGCCCGGGCGCAACGAGGCCGAAGCCGCCTTCATGGTCGACGACGCCCATCAGGGCGCCGGCATCGCCACGCTGCTGCTGGAACACCTCGCGGCGATCGCGCGCAGCAACGGTATCGAACGGTTCACCGCCGAGGTGCTCGGCGACAACCGGGCGATGCTCGCCGTCTTCGCAAAGGCCGGGTGGCCGTTGTCGCGACGCTTCGACTCCGGTGTGGTCGACCTCGACTGGGAGCTGGCCGACACCGACCAGTTCCTCGACAGCGTGGAGCGCCGCGAGCAGCGTGCCGATTCGCGCGCCGTTGCTCGGATCCTG
>JBGTIA010000502.1:0-8161 GCA_041745835.1 Ilumatobacteraceae bacterium
GCGGCATCCATCGCGCATGCGTTTCGATCCCGGCGCTCCGTCGTTCGGGGTCCACTCCCCCGGCGGACGATCGTCCGATCGCAGTGAACCGGGACACGTTGTCGTCGATCTCGTGATCGTCGAGCGTCGCCACCCACGGGACGGCCGCGTGCAGCGCCTGGAGGTCGGCGTCGCCGCGGTACTGCGCATAGCGCTGGTCGTAGTCGCCGAGGGTCACGCATTCGTGCGGCGGGTCGTGATCGCCACGGTCACCCCCGTCGCCGTCTTCGTAGATGTAGTCGCCCAAGTGCACCACCAGGTCGACGTCCCGATCGGTCAGCCACCGATAGCCGGTGAACTCGCCGCTCGGCCACCTGGCGCAACACGCGATGCCCAAGCGGACCGAGATCGGCCGTGCAGAAAGCGTTCGAGTGCGACCGACCGGCGACCGTTCAGCGCCGTCCGCAATGTCGAACCAGTAGTGAAAGCCGACCCCGGGACTCAGGCCGTCGACCTCGACGCGGACCACTCCCTGATCGTCGGGTTCCGCTGTGCCCCTGGCCTCCACGGTGCCGTCGCCGCCGGCGAGCGTCCAGTTCACCGAGACCGGTGCGCCGTCGACTCGTGCCCACAGCACGAGCGACGTGGTGGTGGGATCGCCGCTGGCAACTCCCGACACGAATCGACCGCCAGCCATGGCTCCCCGTCTGCCCGCGCCGGCGGCCCACGAAACCGCCAACCGTCCCGGGCGCGGCCGGGTAACGCATGAGTACGGCGCCGGCGGGGTAGCCCCGACGTCATGAGTGTTCTCTTGATCGTCCTGGCCGTCATCGTCCTGCTGGCATTCGGTCTGCTCGGCGCCATCCTCGAAGGCTTGCTGTGGTTGACCGTCATCGCCGTGATCGTCTTCGCGGTCGGTGCAGTGTTCGGCTACTCCAAACTCAAGGGCTCCAGCAAGGCCTGACCGTGTCCCTGACCCCTTCTCGCTGATCGTCGCGTCGAGCGGGTCAGCCCCGACCCCCGGTCCGCCCGGACGATCGACGATGCGCCATACTGGCGGGGTAGATCCGAGCGACACATCCGGGACGAAGGGGAACTCGATGGGCGCCGAGCAGGGCACCTCCACGCACGACGCTGCAACGCACGGCACCGGTCAGCCGCCGGTGCACGACTGGACGACCGACTACGACGTCCTCGACACCGACTATGTCGCCGATCCCTACCCGGTGTGGAGCGACCTGCGTGCGCAGTGCCCGATCGCCCACACAGAACGATGGGGGGGATCGTGGCTTCCGACGACGTACGCCGACGTCCAACGATTCGCACAGGACCATCACGGCTTCAGCTCCAGCGACGTCGGCGTGCTGACGTTCGACGACGGAGAACGGCCGCCGCCACCGGTCGAGATTCCGCTGCCACCGATCGATCAGGATCAACCGAACCACACCTGGACCCGCCGCCTGATGCTGCCGTGGTTCTCGCATTCCCGCGTCGCGGAGTACGAGCCCTTCACCCGCGAGTTGTGCCACCGATTGATCGACGGATTCATCGACGACGGCGCTGCGGACGCAGCGGGTGACTACGCACGCCAGATCCCGGTCCGCGTGATCTCGCTCGTGCTCGGCGTACCCGATGAGATGGCCGACACCTTCACCGGTTGGGTCCAGGACTTCCTGGAGTTCGCCCACGAGGAGGCTCGAGCAACCCGCGGTCGCGACGCCCTGACGCTGTATCTGCTCGAGCAGTTGGAGTATCGACGTTCGCATCCGGGCGACGACCTGATGAGCGCGCTGTTGCACGCCGAGGTCGACGGTAAGCCGGTCGACGATCTGACGATCATGGGCATGGCAGCATTGACGCTGATCGCAGGGGTCGACACGACGTGGTCGGGTATCGGCTCGGCGATGCTGCACCTCGCCACCCATCCCGACGACGTGAAGCGGCTGATCGACGAGCCCGAGATCATGCCGCTGGCGATCGAGGAGCTGCTGCGGGCGTACTCGCCGGTCACGATGGCACGCATCGCCGTCGACGACGTCGAGGTCGGTGGGTGTCCCATCAAGGCCGGCGACAAGGTGTTGCTGAACTTCCCGGGCGCCAATCGCGATCCCGAGGTGTTCGAGCAGCCCGACGAGGTCGTTCTCGACCGAGCGCAGAACCGTCACGTCGCGTTCGGCGCCGGCATCCACCGCTGCGCTGGGTCGAACCTTGCGCGCATGGAGCTTCGGGTCGCAATCGAGACCTGGATCGAACGTATCCCCGACTTCCGGCTCGCCGAGGGCGGCCAGGTCACCTGGGCGGGCGGCCAGGTGCGGGGCCCGCGCCAGGTTCCCGTCGTGTTCTGACCGGAATCTCTGGCTTCGGGGCTGACTCGAGCGTGGCTGTCTGGCACACTGTTCCAAACCTCGATCGCAAGGCAGGGCATGAGCAACGACACCAGCACTCCGACCGGCACCGATGCCAGGACGCCGGACGCCGGACCGATGACGCTCCCGGTCTCCGACTGGGCGAGCGACTACGACATCTTCGATCCGCAATACATCGCCGACCCGTACCCGATCTGGGCCGAACTGCGCGAGACCTGCCCGATGGCGCACACCGACCGATGGGGCGGTTCGTGGTTGCCGACCCGGTACGAGGACGTGTACGCGATCGCCCACGACATCGTGACCTTCCCGTCCGGAAACGGCATCAGCGTGGTGCCGATGATGCCGGTGGGCAGTGAGAACGAGCAGGGCCACATCCCGGCGCCGGTGCTCACCTCCGGAGTGCCGCCGATCAGCGCCGACCCGCCGCTGCACACCTGGACCCGACGTCTGGTCCTGCCGACGATGAGCCCCGCTCGTGTGGCCGAATACGAAGTGTTCACCCGTGAGCTGTGCCGTCGTCTCGTCGACGACATCGTCGCCCGCGGCGAGGGCGACGCTGCCGCCGAATACGCCCAGCAGATCCCCGTCCGCGTGATCGGCCACATCCTCGGCGTCCCCGACGACATGGCGGGCGTCTTCACCGAGTGGGTTCGCGACGTGCTCGAGTTCGCCCACGACCCCGAGCGTCGCCGCCGCGGCATCGTCGGCATCATCCAGTATCTGGACGCGGCGATCACCTTTCGCGAGGCCAGCCCGACCGACGACTTCATCAGCGAGCTGATCCAGTCCGAGCACGACGGTGAACCGATCACCCGCAACGTGGTGATGGGCATGTGCGCGCTGTTGCTGATCGCCGGCATCGACACCACGTGGTCGTCGATCGGTTCGACGATGTGGCACCTCGCCACCCACCCCGACGACCGGCGACGCCTGATCGCCGAGCCCGACCTGATGCCCACGGCGATCGAGGAGTTCCTGCGCGCCTACGCCCCCGTCACGATGGCGCGGCGACTGATCGAGGACGTCGAGTACAAGGGCTGCCCGATCAAGGCCGAGGAGCGGATCCTGATGAACTTCCCCGCCGCCAACCGTGACCCCGAGGTGTTCGAGCGCCCCGACGACGTCATCCTCGACCGCCAGCACAACCGCCACCTCGCATTCGGCGCCGGCATCCACCGCTGCGCCGGCTCCAACCTCGCCCGCATGGAACTGCGGGTGGCCGTCGAGGAATGGCTCGCCCAGATCCCTGACTTCGAGATCACCGACGCATCGCCCGTGACGTGGGCCGGTGGTCAGGTGCGCGGCCCGCGGAGTATTCCGATCCGCATGTCCTGATCGGCCTGACACCGCAGCGACCTCGGTCGTCGCTACTCTCGACCTGATGACTGGACGCGCCGTGCACCTCCTGCTCGCCGCGTCGATAGTGGCGTTGGCAGCCTGCAGCGCCTCCACCGACAGCTCCGGCGATTCGCTCGACGGCGTCGCCGACCCTGCGACATCCACGGCGACATCAACACCGACGGACACCACGGACCCCATCACGGATACCAGCGAGGTGGTCGCCGACACGACTCCGGCACCCTCGACGACCGAGCCACCCCTCGACGTGTACGACCCGCTGTGCGTGGTCAAGGTCGGACCGGGCGAATCGCTGAGCCTGATCGCCGACCGCTTCGACGACGACACCGTGTTGGTGTCGACGATCATGGCCGAGAACGACCTCCCCGACACGACGCTCCAGCCCGATCAGCTGCTCGACGTCTGCGTCGACAACGGCCTCGACGACCGAACCGGCGAGGCCCGCGAGCCGAACCAGGCCCTGGTCGCCGAGGAGACATTGGCCAACGTTCGGCTCCAGCAGGCCAAGCTCAACGAGCTCTTCGCCGGCTTCGGCATGGCCGAGCTCGTCATCGACGGCATCTCCGGTTCGGTGACCCGCCAGCGCCTGTGCGCCGCCCGTATGGGCCTCGGTCTCCCTGCGACGACTGCCGACATGGCGGCAGGCAGCGAAGAGGAACTCTTCATGATGGCTGCGACCCAGCTCAACATCCCGTACGCCGCGCCCATCGAGGCGGCTCGCTGGACCCTGGTCGACCTCACGTGTCAGGTGATGTTCGTCGGCGCCGGCGCCGACCAGTTGCAGTTCATCTTCCCGACGTCGACGGGCGAACCCGGCTACGAGACGCGGCTCCAGAACGCCTCGAAGGTCTATCGCTACGACCCGGCGTTCGACAACGAGGGGTGGCACAACAGCACCGACTTCCCGGTGCCGGAGGACAACCCGCTCAACGGCAACATGTACAAGCCGCTCTACTTCGACGGTGGTCTCGCGATCCACGGTGCGAACAACGTGCCGACGAACCCGCAGAGCAAGGGCTGCCCACGTCTGCGGCTCGAGAACCACGACATGCTCATCGATTGGTTGGGCATCGCCGACGTGATCCAGCCGATCGGCGGATCGCAGTTCGACTTCACCGTGCGGATCATCGGCGAGTTCGTCCCACCAGCCACCACCGCCTGATTCCCACCGCCACCCCTCGACCCATCGGTCAGCGCCGCCCGGTGCCCGGTCAGGAACGGCGAACGTAGACGGCCGCTGTGTCGGCGAGGCCCGAGGTGAACCCGAGCGACATCGTGTCAGCGTTGCATCCCATCGGCCCGCCGGCAACCGGAGGGACGTCGATCACCGGCACGGTCACCCGATTGATGGTGATCGTTCCGTCACCGTTGTCGGCGAGGTCGATGGCCTCGTCGACGTACGTCTCCGGACGCTGGTCGGGGTCGGTGATCGCGGTTCCGTGACCCTCGTGAATGGTCGACTCGAACGTGTCGTAGTTCATGCTGAGCACGTCGTCGGCGACGGTGTAGCTCCCGACGCCGTGCTGGTCGATGCCGAACGTGGCGTCGATGCCACCCACCGCGAAGCGCACCTCCAGAATGGCCCAGTAGTCCACGGTCCCGCTGGAGAACTCCGCCCAGTGCGTCCCCGTGACCGTCACCGGCATTCCCGGGAGCAGTGCGGCGTACAGGTTCGTCGTCTCCTCGGGAGACAACCACCACGACCCGTCGAGGCACTCGGTTTCGGGCGGCGCTGTCGTCGGCGGCGTGGTCGAGGTACTGGTCGAAGTGGTCGAAGTGGAGGAAGTGGAGGCAGTCGTCGCTGTCGGCGGGGGGACCATCGGCGGTGTCGATGTCAGGGTCGTGGGCTCCACCGTCCCGGCCGATTCGAGCGCCGCAGGACCCGTCGTGTCGGCGCCACCGGCGTCACCGTTGCCCCCGTCACACGCCGCCAGCAGAGACACCGACACGACCACGAGTGCACACGCTGAAAATCTCCGCATGCCGGAGTGTCGCAGATCGCCACGGGCCCATCGGTCGCACGCGGATGATCCAGGTTGTCCCAGTGCTCATCCAGTTCGCCGGGGTTGGGTCGTGGTCACGTTGGCGCGCAACGAGCCTGGCTCGTTGCGCCGGATCCTGAGCTGGCCGTCGACGTCCGCGACGTCGTACACCGGCTGGGGTGCTGATGCTGGACCACGCCGGACCTCGCCCGTTGCGACGTCGAAGCGAGCGCCGTGCCACGGGCATTCCACGCATCCGTCGACCACACTGCCACCGTGCAGCGGGCCTCCCCGATGGCTGCACCGCGACTCCATCACGTGGGGCACTGGGGACGCAGCGCTTCCCGACGGCGACGCCGCAACCACCGCGTACGGGAGACCCTCGACGACCCCACGTACGGCGTGGTCGGGCGAGGCGTCGGTGTCGAGTTCCAGTGCCGTCCACTCCTGTGGTCCGCTCTGGAAGGCCACCGTGGTGACGCCCACGCCTCGCCGAAACGACAGATGACCACCCAGGAACGCTGTTGCACCGGCCAACGAGGCACCGACCAGACCGGCTGCGACGGCAGCCTGATGGTGTCGGCGCGTCCGCAGCAACCACGACGTCGCAAACATCACCGTGGCCCCATCGGCGAGTGCGGCGTGCACGCTGCCGACGCGTTCCTCTGCCTTGTCGGTGGTCAGCCACTCCGCCACACCCGTCGCCGCGGCAGGCAGTGCCGCCAAGGTGCCGAGACCGACGAGTCGTTGCGCCGAACGTCTCGCACCCGACCCGCCCACCACGTCGAGCAGTGTGCCTGCGAACCAGCCGGTGAGGGGCGCGATGACAACGGCGGGGTGCGCTGCATGGCCGACCCATCGACCCGTCAGCAGGTCGCGTACGAGACCGTCGCCGACCACCGGCTCGACGACTTCCTTGAGCTGTGCGGCGAGCGTGCTGAGGCGGTCGTTGCGCTCGATCCGATCGATCACCGACTCGAACATCAGCGCAACTGCTCCCTCGGAATCTCGTGCACCGCAGCAACCTCTGCAGCGCTGTCGGCGTCGTCACCCTCGTCGGCCACGAGCTGTTCCTCGTCGTCCAACCGGTCGGGGTCGGCCGACGGATCGATCAGATCGTGGCCGAGGTCGACGTCGCCAGCTGCTGGTTGTGCCGCCTCACTCTGCTCGGGCTGCTGACGGTCGGACCGTGTCTCGACGTCGTCGGGGGCGATCCGTCCGTCGCCGAGAATCGATGGGTCCTCCACGCCGAGCGGCTGATCGGGCGGGTAGACGTCGCCGGAGCGGTCGTGCTGTCCCACGGTCTCACCCAGTTTCGTCGGGTCGGTCTGTTCGGAATGTGACTGGGGCTGATCGGCATCGGTCATGTCGGCGCAGTACCCATCCGACTCAGGGGGTAACCGGGTCAGGCCGGCGTCGGCACGCAGACGGTGAGCGAGTCGGGATCGACGCGGTGATGCACGTCGACCACTCGACCAGTCGCGTCACCGTCGCGCTGTGCTGGCACCGACACGGACCACCGGACGTCGATGGCCTTGCCGTGCGCCACCAGGAGGTCCTCGGACCGTGGCGTGCGCTCACGTTGCAACGCCCAGATCGTGCGCGCCATCGTCCTCGCGTTGTCGCAACGCTGGACGACCACGTCGAGCTGTCCGTCGTCGGGCGCCGAACCAGGGGCAACGGTGAAGTCTGCCGACCCTCGTTCGCCGACATTGGTGACCATCACCGTCATCGCCCGGCCCGAGTAGAAGACCTCGTCGTCGACGGTCACCTCGACGTGTCGTGGGCGATGCGTCGAGAGGGTTCGCAGACCGGTGGCGAAGTAGCCCAGGCGTCCCCATCGTTTGGCTGAATCATCGACGCGCTGCATCACCGCGGCGTCGTACCCGGTGCTCGCATTCAGTACGAAGGTGTCGCCGTCGACCAGTCCGGTGTCCAGGACGCGACGTTGCCCGCCACGGATCGCCGACGCAGCGTCCTCGATCGATTCGATACCCAGGACACGTGCGAACAGGTTCACCGTCCCGCCCGGCACGACGGCGAGGGCCGCCCTCGACCCCTTCAATGCGTGTGCGGCCGATCGCTGCGTTCCGTCGCCACCGATCGCTGCGACGATCTCGGCGGACTCTGCTGCGTCAGCGAGTGCACCGGCGAACTCGTCGAACCCGTCCGGCTTCACCACGTGTGCCTCGAATTCACCGAGCGCCTCGAGGAACTGCTCGAGTTCGTCGCGACGGTCGGGATTGACGACGACGGTGATCGACGGGTGCTCCATTGCACCGTTCTACCCCGGTCGTTCGGCCGAGAATCCGCCCGCCTGCTCCCGCCGCCCAGGTCTCGCGGAACCAAGGTGGTCCCGCGGGGCCCGGGCTCGGGGAGCCATCAACGACTGAACGGGCGGGCGTTCGGGTATCGGGGTGCCATGACCGACTACACCGAAGCGGGCGCCGTCCCCGTCGACGATGCCGCCGT
>JBGTIA010000503.1:0-3750 GCA_041745835.1 Ilumatobacteraceae bacterium
CCGAACGGTCGAGCTCGCCCAGGACATCGAGGCCCACGGCTTCCCGGGCGTCTACTGCCCCAGCTTCGGCGATGCCATGGGGCTGTGCCTGTCGATCGCAGCGGCCACGACCACCTTGGAGGTCGGCACGTCCATCCAACCGATCTACCTCCAGCATCCAGCGGCACTCGCGACGTCGGCGTGTTACCTCCACGAGATCGCCGAGGGTCGCTTCCGTCTCGGCGTCGGTGTCACTCACGGACCGGTCATCCGGCGTCTCGGTGTCGAGACCGGCAAGCCGCTGTCGGACATGCGTGAATACGTCCAGACGATGCGTGCGGCGTCCGAGTCGTTGGGCGGTCTGCCGCCCGTCGTGCTCGCCACACTGCGCGACCGGATGGTGGCGCTGTCGGCCGAGATCGCCGACGGGGCCGTGTGGGCGAACGGTTCGCTGAGCCGGATGGGTCATTCGGTGGCGCTGGTTCCCGACGAACGGCAGACGTCCGGCTTCTGGATCGGCAACATGATCCCGACCGTGATCGACGACGACCTCGAGGCAGCGCGGGCCCGCAACCGAGCGACGCTCCAGGGCTACGTGGTGCTGCCGAACTATCGGAACTACTGGATCGAGGCGGGCTACGAAGCCGAGATGAGCGCAGCCCCGGCTGCGATCGACGCTGGCGACAAGGACGGCCTGTTGTCCGCGATGAGCGATGCCTGGCTCGATGACTGCACGCTGTCCGGTCCCGCCGCTCGCGTCCGCGACGGCGTCGATGCCTGGTTCGATTGCGGTGTCACGCCGATCGTCGTGCCGTCGTCGACGTCGGGTGGCCAAGCCAAGGCGGTGGCCGAACTCTTCGACGCGTTCGGCTGACGCGACGGCGAACCGTTTTCGATCGACACGTTCGGGGTACTCGTCGTCCACCGCATCCAGGCCGGCGATCGCCGCCCTCGATGCCCGCTACGAGGAGGCACGCGTGCTCGAACGCTTCACATCCGCCACGCCCGAACAACTGCTGCATATCTACCTGAACGACCACCGGACGGGTGCAGTCGTCGCCCACGCGCTGGCGGAGCGGTCGCAAGGAGCGAACACCGGCACCGAGTTCGGTGAGTTCCTGGACGACTTCGTGCCGTTGCTCGAAGACGACATCTCGCAGCTCGACGCCATCTTCGCTCGGGGCGGAATCGCGAAGGACCCCTTCAAGCTCGTCGCTGCTCGGGTCGGTGTCGAACTGGGCCGGCTCAAGATGAACGGACGCCTCACCGACTACTCACCGCTGAGTCGCGTCATCGAGTTCGAGGCGCTGAACCTCGGAGTCCTCGGCAAACAGAAGCTGTGGACGACGATCGCCGCGCTCCCGCCCGGTCACCCTGCCGCGTCCGCAGTCGATACCGCCGCGCTCCTCGAGCGCGGAGACCAGCAGGCAGAGCGTTTGCACGATCTGTCAGAACGCGCTGCGGTGCTCGCGTTCACGGGCGCAACCTGACGGGTCTCGTGTCCCATGCCCACTGACACCAACCATGAGGGGAACGCCATGAACAGCAACGATCAACCAGAGGGAACCGACAGCCGAGTCGAGGACTGGTTCGGCCAGAGCGTCGAGCGCGACGCCGAACTCGCGGATGAGCTCAGCAAAGAACTCCCCGAGGACGAGGCGCAACAGCAGTTCGAGGAGCAGGCGACGGGCAAGGCCGAACAGGCCTCCCGCCACGGTGACCAGATCGACCCCGATCAGGGTCGCTCGGCGTATGGCGGCGACGACTCCGATGGGCCACCCCCGGCCGAGGCCGATCCGGACAGCCCGGGTGCGACCATCGACGACGCTGCGCCCGCAGAACCCAACGAACCGGGCTGAACGCACAGAATCGGAGCGCTGCCGTCAGTTTCGGTCGCACGATCTGCGGGTAGGCCTAGGCGGATCCAGGCACACACCGACTCAGGGACAGAACCCCATGGACATCACCCAGCTCATTCTCGACGACCACCACGAGCAGCGGAAGATGTTCGCCCAACTCGACGAGGTCAGCCGCGACGACACCGAGGCACTCGGGGCGATCTGGACGCGCCTGCGAACGTTCCTCGAGGTGCACGCCGAAGCCGAGGAGCAGATCTTCTACCCCCGCCTGCTCCAGGTCGGCGAGGGTGCCTCTGACGCCGCGGATGCGGAAGAAGAGACCGAGGACGCGATCACCGATCACAACGACATTCGCACCGGCATCGAGGAAGCGGAACGTCACGACCCCGGATCGCCCGGATGGTGGCAAGGCGTCGCAACAACCCGTGAAGCCAACAGCAAGCACATGGCTGAAGAGGAGCGTCAGGCACTGGCCGACCTCCGCCAACACACCGACGATGCCGTGCGGCACGAACTCGGCGTCGCGTTCGCTTCGTTCGAGGCCAGCCATGCCGGCGGCGTCCAGTCGGAGTCGAAGGACCCCGGCGACTACATCGAACAACACAGCTGACCCGACGCAAACCGTGCCGGCGCGAAGCGATGAGCGAACCGACGCCATTCGGGCGGCTCGCTCATCACCTCGCGGTGAACCCGCACAGCGATGAGCGAACCGACGCCATTCGGGCGGCTCGCTCATCGCTCGGGTGAGGGCTGGCGCGTCAGGGGGTGGCGCTGACGGTGACGTTGCCGTGACCGGAGCGAGCTTCGATCGTGCGGGCGGCGTTCGGGTCGGTCCGCACGCCGATGTCGGTACTGCCCTGGTCGCTGCTGACGTCGACGCGATATCCCCCATCGACGTCGGGCACGACGACGTTCACGTTGCCGTGCTCGCTGAGTGCTCGAACCGAGTCCGGAGCTTCGGCAAGTCGGACAGCGACGCTGCCGTGTTCACTCTCGACCACGACCGACCGGGCGAACCCGTCGAACGTCACGCCCTCGTGCTCGGACCGGAGGTCGACCGTGCGGAACTCACCCGTCACCACCGCCCGGTCCTCGTCGGATCGCAGGATCACGTCGGTGCCGACGGGAACGACGACGTCCCAATCGACCGAACACCACGTGCCGCCGAGGTTCGGGCACGTCGAGCGCAACACGAGCCGATCGCCGTCGAGCAAACGACTCACGCCCGTCGCCCGGAGCCCTTCGCTGACCCGGGCGTTGGCGGTGACCTCGGCGACGTCGTCGGCGCGTACCTGCACCCGGCCGTCGCTGCTCTGGATCACGACGGTGTTGACGCCGTCATGCGTGGTGATCTCGGTGATTCGTTCGTGGGCGAGCACGTCGACGACGGCGAACGTGCCGTACAACAGCAGGCCGAGAGCGAACAGCGACGCGATCGCCAGCCACGCGATGCGCACACCGTCGGAAGCCGTCTCGCCGGGCGGGCCATCGGGCGGCGCAACCGGCGAGTCGGGGGTCGGGGCGAGCAGGGTGTCGTTCATCGTGATCCTCCCGGATCGGGGTCGTCGCCGAGCCACTGCAGCACGGCGAGGACGCGGCGGTGATCGTCGGTGTCAGGTGCGAGGTCGAGCTTGAGGAAGATGTTGCCGACGTGCTTCTCGACGGCCTTGTCGCTGACGACGAGCTCTCGGGCGATCGCCGGGTTGGTGCGACCTTCGGCCATGAGCGAGAGCACTTCGCGCTCGCGTGCTGTAAGTCGCGCCAGCGGGTCGCGGCGGCGTGAGCGAGCGAGCAGTTGGGCCACGACCTCGGGGTCGAGCGCTGTGCCGCCGTCGCCGACGCGGCGAACCGCGCCGAGGAACTCACCGACGTCGGCGATGCGGTCCTTGAGCAGATAGCCGACGCCACGCCG
>JBGTIA010000504.1:0-8643 GCA_041745835.1 Ilumatobacteraceae bacterium
CGCACGCGCCACCGGCGTCCGGCTGATCACCTCGGAGGAGTCCGACGAGGACGGCCCATCCTTCGTGGCACGGCTCGCAGGACGCTCCGTCGAGCGGGTCCGACTCGTCGGGCTCGGCACCGCCGGCCACGAGATCCGGCGTACATGTCATGCGCTGTTCGTCTCCGTCGACGATGCACCCCCCGTCAGCGCCGCAGAGATCGAACTCCCCCGCTGGCTCCGCGAACAGGCCGTCAGCATCACAGCCCACCGACACGGCCGCATCGAACTACTGCCCACGATCTGACGCCGAACGACGCGTCGCACTTCATTCCGGAATGGGTTCCGGTTTCCGACATGTCTGATCTCGACACTCATTCCGCAATGAATTGCTCGCCGGGACCTGACGCCGAACGACGCGCCGGGGAGCAGAGTGCTCCAATGGCTGACGCACAGCGAGTCCTGGTTGTGGCCGACACCCACCTGGCAGCGGATCAGAGCGAGCGTCTGATGGATCGGTTGCACGATGCCGACGCTGGTTCCCGACCGCCGACGTGGTGCTGTTCGGCCACTCGAACATCCCCTGGCACGAGACCCACGTCGACGACAACGGGTACCTCCAGCACCATGCGAATCCTGGTTCGGCCATCCAGCGCCGCCGCCAACCGCAATGCGCCGCAGCCGTGCTCGAACTCCGCCCTGACTCGGTGAGCGTCCGTATCGTTCCCATCTGACATGGCTCGCAGCGCCGCGTCGTGGGTCCGGCCCGTACCGCCGGTCGGTCGGTCCGGTGACAGATGTCGCAGCAGCGTCTCGACGCTCGAGCATCCTCGACGGACGAACCCGGCATACGTTCCGGCGGTGCCCTGGACGACCCGCATCTCCGAAGTTGACGACGCCCCTGGGATCGTTCGCCTCATCGAGCGGACGAGCGACGGCGACGAGTCACCGGTCGGCCTCGCCGACGTGGTCGCCGACCTCCGATCGCCGTCGACCAACGTCGTCGCCTGCGTCGGCGACAGGATCATCGGCGCCTTGATCGGACGCTGCGAGGGCGAGATCGGGCGCATCGTGTCGATTGCGATCGATCCTGAGTGGCGACGGCACGGCGTCGGATCTGCGCTACTCGAACGAGCCGAGGCCGCTTTTCTCAAGGAGGGCTGTCGCCGCCTCGTGGCCCTCCTGACAGAAGGCCAGGTCGGATCGACGGCGCTGCTGAACCGCGGCTTCCAGATCACACCGAACCTCGCGCTGTACCAGAAGGACGAGCCGATGCGGCCGACGGCGTTCTCGATCCTCGAGCGATGGGGCGGCGAGTTGATCGCCCCCTCGCGCTGGGAGTCGTTCACGGGACTGTCGATGCAGCGTGAGATCGTCGAGCAACGCCTCCTTGCGCCGCTGTTGGAGTCCGAGCTGGCAAGTCGGTTCGGCGTCGTTCCTCCCGCGGCGATGCTGCTGTTCGGCCCTCCAGGGACGGGCAAGACGTCGTTCGCGAAGGCGGTTGCCGGGCGCCTCGGCTGGCCCTTCGTCGAGCTGCTGCCGTCCAAGCTCGGCGCGCAGGGCGCAGCGATGATGGCCGACGAGCTCCATCGAGCCTTCGACGAACTCCTCGGGCTCGAACACGTCGTCGTGTTCATCGACGAGGTCGACGACATCGCCAGCTCCCGTGCGGCGCGACCGGAGACCCAGGCAGTGGTCAACGAACTTCTCAAGGCGATGGTCCGCGTGCGGGAGTCCCCCGGCCGACTGCTCGTGTGCGCAACGAATTCGATTGCGGCGCTCGATCCTGCCGTCGTACGCCCCGGCCGCTTCGATCTGGTCGTGCCGATCGGTCCACCGGACGCCGAGGCGCGGCGCGCGCTGCTGCACGACATGCTCGGGTCGATCCCCGCGTCGACAGCCGATCCTGCCAAGATCGTTCCTCACACCGACGGGCTCACGCCTGCCGACATCGCGAGCGCGATCCAACAGGCGGCCGCCGGGGCGTTCAGGATCGCTCGCAGTGGCAACGCCGCCGCAGCATTGACGACGGACGATCTGCTCGAATCGCTGGCGTCGACGGTGCCCACGATCTCGGAGCAGGACCGAGCGACGTTTGAGGCCGAGGTCGAGCGCTTCAGTCGCCTCTGACGGCACCGAGGGCACCAGGGAGTGCAGGAAGCGAGGCCTCCGGGTGACTTCGAGCGGCACCTCCCGGGTGCGAGGGAGCACCGGTCGGGTTGTCCGGGCAGCGGGTCGACCGCAGCACCGACGAGGCGCTCCCGTACCGGCCAGGACGACGGGGGCAGGAGGAATCGTCGTGGCTTGGCTCCTACTGATCGTCGCCGGTCTCTTCGAGGTCGTCTGGGCCCCACTGCTCGCTGAAACTCGGGGCTTCAGCCGATTGTGGCCGACCGTGGGGTTTATCCTTGCCCTTGGCGTGAGCATGGTCCTGCTCGCCACGGCAGTGCGCACCTTGCCGGTCGGTACCGCTTACCCGGTCTGGGTGGGAATCGGAGCGATCGGCACTGTGCTCGTCGGAGTCGCCGTCCGGCACGAGGCCACGAGTCCCGCCAACTTGTGGGCGCTCGTCGCCCTCGTTGCAGCCATCGTGGCAGTCAAGGTGACGACGCCGCACTGAGGCGCCCGACGCTAGACCGATCTCCGCCGTGCCAGATAGCGATCGAGATCGGTTCGGATGTAGCCGAGCAAGTCGGCCACGTCCTCTCGTCCGCCGGCCATCTCTGCGATCACCTCATCGGTGAGGAGCGCCCGCATGTCGGACGCCTTGGCCCATCGTGCGCCGTCGTGCTCATGGCTGATGGTCACGTCACCATGGGCGACTCGCCCGCGGAACGAGACCTGGAGCATGTCGATTCCGTAGACATGCATCGGGTAGCAGCCGACGATCTCGAGGTCGCCCTCGATGTGAACGCCACCCTCCTCGAAGAGTTCCCGCCGAGCCCCTTCTTCGGGCAGTTCGCCTCGCTCGACGATCGCCCTCATGACGAACGGCATGGACCGGCCGTCTCGTGCACTTCATTGCGGAAACGTCCCTTGCCCGTCCGGCTGGTGCCGGCGAATCCGCTAAAGCCCGTGGAATAGGGGTTTCCGGTGTCCGGTCGTGCGCCGAGCGACGTCAAATCCGGGTAGTTCCGCCGCGTTTGCTACCCAAACGCTACCCAAGTCGGCCTCGCCAGGTTCGGCCGACAGCGTCTCAGTCGTCGTGCAGGAGTGGCAGGAGACGCACGCGGATTCGATCGTCGCCGACGACGACAACCGCGCCGGCTTCGAGGTCGGCTTCGAGGTCGTCGAGATGGTCGAGAATGATCGTCACCTGATCCTCGGCCGTGAGTGCGTGCCGCGATCGGAACAGAATCACCGACGGCGATCGGCGCCTCAGCAGCGCCAGGAGTGCTCCGAAGTCGGTGTCGCCGGACACGATCACCCGACCCTCCTGCGCCGCGAGCATCAAGAGTGCGTCGTCCTCCGCTCGCTCCAGGCCGAGCTCCAAGGTGTGCACCGCATCGTGCCCTTGATCGCGCAGCAGGCTGGCCAGCCGCGGCGAACGGTTCTGGTCGATGAGGAACTTCACGCCGTCGGCTGCAGGGGGATCTCACGATCCGCAACCGCATCAGCCGCGAAGCGCAACGCAGCAGCGACGTCCTCGATCTCCAACGGCGGGAGTTCGTCGACGATCTGCTGTGCCGTCATCCCACCGGCGACCATGTTGACCACGGTTGAGACCGGGATGCGCAGACCGCGCAAGCAGGGCACACCACCCATCACGGCAGGGTCGATGGTGATCCGGTCCATGTGGGCCAGGGTACTTCTTCTCGATCGCGGCGCCAGGCGGGGCCAGGCAGTCACGGGGGATTATGCAGTGCTCGGCTTGGGCCGTTCTGTGCGGGTCGACGCTGGGAAAGGAGCGGGTCATCGCTCGTCGTTATCGAGTGCGATGATCGGTCACGACGAAGTCGATGATCTGATCCAGGCCCGGCTGATATTCCTGGCCGGTGGCGACCTGCAACATCGGGACGTCGAAATCCGTTCTCATCTCGTCGACCACCGATTCCATCCGCAAGACCGCTTCTGTCGTGTGGTCCTCGATGCTGGCCTGGCCGAGTGCGTCGAGTACCGGCTGCCGGTTCAACAGCGCATCGTTCATCTCACGATGGGTGAATCTCGACATGGCGTCCCGACACGTCGTCATCAGCACCACGCAGTCTGCCGCTGCAGTGATGCGTGCCCAGTCATGTGGGCGGCCATGACGGATGACGAACTCCACGATGCAGCTGACGCCCAGGCCCGCTGTCGTCTCAATCATCCGCAGCAACGTCTCGACTGCCTCGTCCGAGGTCGGCACGCGTCGAGGGTTCGGCGTCCACCCTCCGTCCGTGAAGAACAACCCGCCTCGAACGTCGTCACGAGCGACGAAGGGGATTCGCAGCGACCTGGCGAGTTCGGCTCCGAGAGTGCTCTTGCCGCTTCCCGGCGCTCCTGTGACCAAGACGACTCGAGCTCGATCCATCAGCACGCGCCGCTCGTTCATCGCCCCGATCTTTGCAGCCATGACCACCTAGCAGAAACCGATGGGGTCATCTGTACTTCTTCGGTTGCTGTCAGCGCAGCCAGGCTCGGATCGCGGGGACGCCGGGTCCATCGAGCCGATCGAGGCGTGCGGATCGTCCGGCCGCAGCCAAGGCGAAGTCGGCCATGTTTCCTCTGACCTCGGGCCCGTTGCCCGTCGACCAGGCTTTGTCATTTGCTGCCCAGCGCACGGTGGGTCGGTCTCGTCGAGTGAACGATCGGCCAACGCGGCTGAAGAGCAGACTCAACACGGGCTCGTAGTGCTCAGCGGGCGCATCGGTGTCGAGATCGAGTGGGATGCGCACGTCGAGGCTGTGCAGCATGATGTCGCTGAGGGGCGCCGCCTCGGGCCAGCCAGGAGGAGAGAACCGGTGGTCGATGACCAACCGGTAGTCCGCCAACAACTCGTCAACGGGTCGTTGGGCCTCAGCGACTGCAAGTGAATGGTTCGCCTTGTCAAAGCTGCCTCGAGCGATGACCACGGCTGTGATGTAGCGCCTTCTTGGGGGTCGTACGGCCAGGATCAGGTGGGCCAAGACCTGGCGAATAGTCCATCCCTGACAGAGCGACGGGACTTCCCACTGCTGATCGTCGAGATCCCCGAAGGTCGAGAACAAGGAGTGGCGTGCCTCAAGGGTGAACGGCCACAGGTCCATCGACCGAAGCTAGCTGAGCACCGCAGTGCAACGGAACGCTGGGGTCCAGGGAGTGCGTGCGCCCGTGCGAGTTCTGACCGATCGGGACCAGCCTGCCCCCGAACGCCGAATCGATACGCGATTACGTGACGCGAGAGTTGAGCCGGACTGCAGCGCGATGGCAGCATCGTGCCGCGTGATTACGCGTGTCGATCTGTGCGGGGTCGCTCGACTGGTTGCGTGCCGTCGATCACGACGTCGGCACGCTCGCTGGTGGGATCTCGTTCGTAGTGAGCGTCTTCGCGAGCCATCCACGATTCCCAGTCGTCGAGTGCTGCGATGCCGTCACGTTCGACCCCGCGGCGGAGGTGCTCCTCGCGAGGGGTCTCGATCCAGATCAGGTAGCTGAGATGTGCCGCCCACTCGGAGCGACCCGCCGACACGCCCTCGATGATGACGATCGGTGCAGGTTCGATCGTGTGCCATTCGGCCAGCGTCTCAGATTGCCAGTCGTAGCGCTGGTAGTGCGCAGCGTCACCTTGGGCGAGCGGCTCGATGACCTGTTCGAGGAGCCGGGGCCACCAGTCGATCGGGTTGTCAGCGGCGGCGAAGTCGTCGGTGTGAATCACCGGTGCCCCGCCGGCCGCCTCGGACAGCTCGCGCGCATAGGTGGACTTGCCGGCACCGCCGGGCCCATCGACCGCAACCAGTCGAAGCGGCCCGCGCCTCGCCATGATCGAAGCAACGAGCTCATCGAGATACACGCGCCGAGCATTGTCGCTCCGGGCAGTCACGTGCGTTTCGTACGCGTGTACGACGTACACAGAGCATGATGTGTACGTTGTACACATGTCAAGTGACAACCGCCACTCCCACCCGCTACGCCGGACGACGGCGGCCGACGCGCCCGGTACCACGCTGCGCACGCCGGGTACGATCCGGTCCGTGCCGAAACCCGAAGCGCCGGCCCCGCGACTGACCCGAGCGGCCGTGCTGGAGGAGGCGATGAGCGTGCTCGACGAGGAGGGGCTCGAGGCACTCACGATGCGACACCTGGCAGAGCGCCTGGGGGTGGTGCCGATGGCGATCTATCGGCACGTCTCGAACAAGGATGACCTGATCGATGCGCTCCTCGACCTCGGCGTCTCGAAAGTGCCGTTGCCCGATCCCGCGCTCGACTGGCGACACGGGCTTCGTGCACTTGCCGTCGCGATACGCCAGACGATGCTGTCGCACCCCGGCATCGTCGCACCGCTCGTCACTCGCCCGTCGCTCGGTGTGCACGCGCTGGTGATCGGCGAGTACGGACTCGCCGTCATGCGCCAAGCGGGCTTCTCGACCCAGGACGCGCAACGGGGCCCGAACACCGTCCTCACCTACACCATCGGGTTCGTCGCGCTGGAGGTGCCTCGCCGCCGCGCCGGCTTCACGCCCGACGGATCGGCTGCCGGCAGCCTGGACGCGGCCATCGAGTTACTCGACGACGACCAGTTCCCGCACACGAAGCAGATCCGGCCACTCGCCGCCGACTTCGTCAGCGACGCACAGTTCTCGTACGGACTCGAACGAATCCTCGACGGCATTGCCGGCACGGCGTCACTGACGTCGCACTGACCACGACCGCAGCGATCGGAACGTCGGATTCCTCAGTCGAGTTCGATGCCGTGGGTGGTTCGAAGGTGGGCGATATCGCCGTGGTCGTCGCCGGTGGTCGGCGTGCCCTTCGGTTCGAACATCAGGATTCGAGTCCCCGCCGTGGCACGGGGGAAATGCTCGACACCGCGCGGAACGGTGAACACATCGCCCGGTTCGAGCACCACGGTGGAGTCGCGCATTTCGATCGTGAAGCGACCGGCCAAGCACATGAAGAACTCGTCGGTGTCGTGATGAGAGTGCCAGGCATGGTCGCCCTCGACCTTCGCGATGCGAACGTCGTAGTCGTTGACCCGAGCGACCACTCGCGGCGCCCACCGCTCGTCGAACCGATCGAAGGCTCCATCGATGCTGACCGGCGCGCTCATGCGCTCAGGGTAACGGCGCCGACCCGGCTGATCGATCCGGATGTCCGGACGGCGAGGCAGGCAGACGATCGCGCCTCTACTCCGTGAACGCAACGTCGCGATGCCGTCGGGCGCCGAGGTTCGGCACGACCCGCCAGACACGCCCGACGACCACGAAGCCGAGTGCGAGCAGCACCCAGGTGAGCGGACTGAAGCTTCCACCGACGAAGGTGTGCTCGCCGTCCGTGACCGTGTAGGTCACGTCGTTCTGGAGGCTCGAAATCCCTGACCAGCGGAAGGTGCCCTCGGCATCGGGATCACCCGCCAGGATTCCATCTCCGAAGGCCTTGGCGGCGTCGAAGAACACCGAGGTGAGCATGAACGTAGCGGTCATGACGACCACGGCGGCTTCTGTCCACCTGGCTCTCGGAGCCGATCCGTGGTGGGCTTCGAGGTAGGCGTCGGCGAGGGCCGAGGCACCGCCGAGGTCCCGGAGCGCAGCAGAGACGCCGATGTCGCGAGCGGCTTCGTTGAGGTTGTGGCGGAGGTCTCGGCGATGAGTGATACGCACTCTCCGCGGGAGGTCGTAGAGCCGTTGGTCCAGGGACCACACCACGCGTTCGATGCGGATGCGGTCGAGTGGATTGAGATCGCGTGCCATGGTCATCGGCCTTTCTCGGGTCGGTGGACCGGTCGGTCCAGGTGTGTCGAGACGACGTCCGCGAGCGATCGCCAACGAGCGGCCCCGTCGGCGAGTGCCTCGTAGCCGGCCGGGGTCGGCCGGTAGTACTTGCGGGCCGGACCTTCGTCGGAGGCGACGAGACGGGCGGACACCCGACGCTCGCGCTCGAGGCGCGCCAGCGCCGGATAGACGGTTCCGGCCTGGATTTCGTCGAGACCGATGCCGTGCAGGCGCTGGACGATCTCGTAGCCGTACGACTCCTGGTCCGCCAACAAGCGCAGCAGCAACAGCGAGAGCACGCCCTTGAGCAACTGCGGATCGTGGGCACCGGCCATGCCTGCAGGGTATGACCAACTAGCTGAGTATGTCAAGTACTTGAGGTGGCCAAGGAGGCCATCCGATCCCCGTCATGCGTCACGCCCGTCGACTACTCGGCGTCGATCCGGGCGAGAACCGCCTGGGTGACGCGGTCGCCGTGGGTGTCCTGCAGGAAGTGCCCGGCGTCGTCGAAGGCGTCCCACGTCGAGTGCGGAATGAGTTCGTGCCATCGCCGCCCCCAGGTTCCGGTGAAGACGTCGTCGGCAAGTCCCCACACGAAGTGGACCGGCAACGCGGTCGCCACGATGACAGCGAAGTGCGATGCCTGAGCGTCGCCGTTCCCGCGGGCATGGTCGTGCAGCGGGATCGAGAGCGGGAACTGTCGCGGGCCGGCAACACCATCCGCGCCGAGGCCGGCGAACGGGGCGTCGTAGGCGGCACGGACTGCGTCGACGTCGGG
>JBGTIA010000505.1:0-4791 GCA_041745835.1 Ilumatobacteraceae bacterium
CTCGACGATCTCGAGCAACTCGAACGTCTGGAAGTCACTCGTCGACGGCTCACCGTTCGGACCTCGCTCGCTTCGTAGCTGTCGATCGAGATCGTGGAAGAAGTCAAGCGTCGCTCGCACTTCGCGACGTCCGCCTCTCACCCGAGCTGAGATTCCGACTCTGCGATGCGCTGCTCGACTCTCGCCCGAGCCCTTTCAACGAGCCCTTGGGGTGCTTTGTCGAGATCTGTGATGATGCTGGATTCAAAAATCGCACGACGCTCGGCCGGGCTCATCTCTTCGAGTTCGGCGGCGGTCACGACATTCTCGGGCACGGCATGATCCTACATCGCGCAGCGATGCCGGCCCGGCCGAACTGGGTGGCCACCGGCCACTCGTGAACAGTGGACGGGGTCGCACAGAACGACGAGCACATCGACCGCATCGGCCTGCGCCCGATCGGCACGTTCGATCGGGCGAACCGACAGCTCCAGATCGTGAGGGTGATCGAGCCCCACGCACATCCGGTGCACCCACCAACCATCATCCCTGCCGGATCTTTCGCTGTTGGCGTCGCCGCTGTTCGATGTCGATATGCGTGGCCTGGTCGTCGATTCTCTGGTCGAAGGGGAACTCGTGAGTGCTCATGGACGTCCAACCATCGTGAAGATGCGAACTGTGGCCGTTGGGCTGGTGCTGATTGCTGCGAGTGTGGGTTGCGGCGCGAGCGACACGAGCGGGTCCGGCGCTGCCTCGTCTTCGTCGACAGCGCCGACTTTGGATGGGTCGGAGTCGTTGGGAGAAACAACTCTGGTATCGGACTTTGCTGGCGGTGTCGATGGGCCAGTCATGTTCGTGCCCGGCCCCCAACCGAAGGAGGCGAGGACGCTCTGATCGAGGGTGTTCTTGTCCGCGACGGCGACTGCCTCTTTGTCGGCGACGGCGCCCCCGGCACGCGGTTCGCTGTTCTGTGGCCGTTCGGAACATCCTGGGACGAAGACGCTCAGGAAGTCGTCACTGCTGGCGGCATTCGGATTCGGCTCGGCTCGATGTTGTCAGCGGGCGGCGGTTACGGATCCCCCGACACGCTCCAGCGTTTGCTCGACCACGATGCCTTGCGGGAACGAGCCGACGAGTGCGCCGAGGGCGAGTTTCGAGAGCTCGCTTACGTGCAACATTCAATCTCGACGTGGTTTGCCGTGCCTGCGGAGTCCGCTGATGAGTTGGAGCCGCTTCATCAGCAGGCGCCCGTTTTGGAGCTGAGCGTCGGCAGTGTGCCGCTCGTCGAGCTCTCCCTCGGATTCGAGCAGTGGAACGACGAGCGCGCCGAGCCAGCCGAACCCGAACCCGAACCCAGAGTTGGCGTCGTCGTGTCAGAGGGGTCTTACCTCACTTTGGAGGGCCGCCACCCTGCGGATGCCACGGTCACGCTATTCCGCCTCGATGAAAGCCTGCGATTCGTCCAAGACGCGACGCTGGGATGGAACGGCACCGATGTGACGATCCCAAGTCCTGCCGTCGGCACGTGGTTCGTCGATGCGCGTGCCGTGTTTGGATCGTCCTCCGAGTACGAAGGCCACGGCGTTTTGCGATCCGGCGCCTGGCTCCAGGTGACGCCCGCCGACGCGCCATGCGACACCCCATCGGCCACCCCCACGCTCAGCCCGGACTCGCAGGTCACCGGGGTCGTCGATCAAGACGGGTGCCCCGTGGTCGCTGCCGACGCCACGCTCGACCTCGGGGCCTTGACCCCGTGGTTCCATTGCGCTCCGTGGCCTCCCGTGCTGACGTGGGGAACCGGAGACGACGCCACCATGACGAGATTCTGGCAATACGTCTATGACCCCGGCGAGATCGTCAACTCGACCGCGCCCGACGACGCCATCACGACCGGGCGGTACATCACAGCGGGCGAGATCCTGACATCAGCATCGAACCCCGACGCCATCTACATCCAAACCACGAACAGTTCGGTGCAACGCTGGACTGCCCCAGAAGCGGAGATCGGATGCGCCTGAGCCAGCGGAGCACCTGAACCATCGACCTTCTCCACCTCAGCAGAGCAGACCTTTCGAGATACGACCCATTCCGCTCCAGATCAACAAACAACGCAGTGCTCATCCATCGATCGAGATCGGCACTTCGGCGAGGGATCAGGTGCTCGGGAATGTCGAAGCTGTCTGCGCTGGAGGTGGGCGCCCGTTTCAGTCTCCGTCGGGGTCGGCGGGTCCGGCGAGCGTTCGCCTGAGTATCGGTGTTGAGTGTTGGAGCATCGCGTCGAGCGCAACTATCAGGTTGCTCGAAGACGAGTCGTTGCCCTGGAGTTCGACGAGTTGTGCTTGGCGGGCGAGTTCTTTGATAAACGCCGGTGCGACGCCGTCAAGACGTTCGATGAGTCCCTGGGCGTCGTCGGGGAGCGGCTTGTTCGTGGTACAACTCCACGAGGCGCCGTCGGGCCTCGGCGTCGGGCAGAGAGATCTCGATGGCCTGATCGATTCTTCCTGGACGCGCCGAGAGCGCGGGCTCCAACATCTCGACCTGGTTCGTGGTCAGCACGAACAACACGTCAGCGTCATCATGCCGTCCATCTCGTTCAGCAGTTGGAAGAGCAGCGCATTGTGCGCACCGCCGGGTAACTGGCGGTCCATCGCAATGAGGTCGACGTCTTCGATCACGATCGTCGCGGGTTGCAGCGATCGCGCGATGGTGCCTGCTTGACCCACCGCGGCAACGGCGCCGCCGGTCAAGATGATGGTTGTGCGGTCTTGCATCCGCCCGGTCAGGTAGGAGATCGTGTGCGTCTTGCCGGTCCCGGGCGGCCCGTAGAGCAGCAGTCCCCGTTTGACGTGTTGCCCCGCAGCTCGAAGTCCCTCTGCGTGCTCGGTGATGCCGATGGCGTGCGCCTCGATTGCTTCGAGCTCACCCGGCGCGAGCAAGACATCGTCGCGCTCGACGTGGGGAAGGCGGACGAAGCTGAGTCCGAACTCACCGTGCATCCCGAAGGTAAATGAGACGGCCTTGCGCCGAAATGCGTTGTGCTCGTGCATCAATTCACGCAACCGAGCAAGGAATCCGTCGGCGGCCGCCTGGGTCGCGCCGACGACCTCGACAATCAGTTCCGGCGGGTGGGACACCGACGAATAGACCAGCGCAATCACCGGTGTGCCGTCATGGTCGGTCAACATCAGCCCCGTACGCAGACAATCGAGAGTTTCGTCAACGCCGACATCGACTGCGATGTATTGGCGTGCCGCTTCATCGGGCCCCTGCCAGGAACCGGTTACCAACCCGGGCAATGACACTCCGCCGTATGCGATTTCGCTATGCAGGCCAATGACCTCAACGATCAGCCGACTCGCGGAATGCATTCAGCGCGAGCTGCACGTTCACGCGCTCAAAGACCGGGACCGACATCGACGTGCTTGACACGTCGGCTCCCACGCCGCCCAGGTGCTCCGACAGACGGCTCGCCAGTCGGACCGAACCCGGCGGCAACACGCGGTCGGCCATCGAGGCGACCTGCACCACCGCCTGAACGAACGCCTCGGCTTCATCTCGCGAACGCTCAGTCATCTCGCCACAGTAGGTCGACGCAAGCCACCGGGCCCGTAAGTCCCATCCGAATGACGGCCACGCATATCAACCGCGCTCCAGAGGACCTCAACCCGCTCGTAGCGGCACTTTCCGGACGCGCCGCGGGTTCGAAATTGTTTCGTTGAACGGTGATGACGGTGAGGTCGCTGATCCCGCAATCGGCATGAGGTGGCTTCTCGCTTGGGACGCCGATTCAGACCACGCAGAATTCGTTGCCCTCGGGATCTGCGAGTACCACGTGGTCGAGCCGAGCGCCGTCGGCGTATTGCGCCACCACGGTTGCGCCCATTGCGATCAGCGACGAAACGGTCGACTGGATTCGCGAAGAACGGATCTCGGAGTCAACATGTCGACCGCCCGACACGTGAAGATCGAGATGGAGACGGTTCTTGACCGTCTTCGCTTCCGGCACCTTGAGAATCGAGATCGAGGGTCCGTGACCGAGCGGATCCTCAAGAGCGGCACCATCGTTCCAATCGGATTCCGGGACGTTGTGGTCGGAGAGCCATGCCTCCCACGTCGACCACCCCGTCGGCGGATCGGCTTCGACGTACCCGAGGGCCGTCGACCAGAAATCGGCAAGCAGACGTGGATCGCCTGCGTCGATCGTGATGCTGATCTTCGCCACGGCCATCGGACGAGGGTAGGTCGGCTCCTGCTTCAAGCTCCACCCGTATCGTCCGATGATCGCAGATCCTTCGAGCCGAGCAGTACGGCACATTCCGATCAGCGCACTCGGTAATCGAGAGCGCTCAGCTCGACGACCAGAACGCTCCGTTCGGGTCCGCTTGATACTCACAGGGATTATGCGGTGTGCGACTGGGGCCGCAGTGTGGCGGTCGCCTCTCGCGTGAGGGCGGATTACGGCGTGCCGATATCGGGTGCTCTCAATGCATCACCCTGGTAGGAGTCCAATCTTGCCGCTTGTCTCACTTGGTGGTCGTCTACCCGATGCTTTCGCTCGAAGGGTCACCTTGCCGCGGTGCTGGTGGGCTCGACGAATCCGCCCCGAACTCGGCCGGGCCGCACTCAGGACGAGTAGTCGAGCACCTGCTCGGGCAGGTTCATCCCGGCCGCGAGGTCGATGCCGTGGACCGCTTGCGCGTGGGTGCGGAACCAAGCGTCGAACGGATCCGTCGACGTCGCGACTCCAAACAGCGACGCTGCCAGATCGTCCGACTCGAGGAGGACGATCGCGACGTCGCCCTCGGGTGTCGA
>JBGTIA010000506.1:0-15369 GCA_041745835.1 Ilumatobacteraceae bacterium
CACGCCAAGATCCACAACGACGACTGGGTCATCGAACTCGGACCCAACCGGGAACTCACCCTGCGCCTGCCCGACGGCAGCATCCACACCACCGGCCCACCCAGCCGGTCCGGTCGAAGTACCGCCGCCTGACCATGATCCGGCCAGGCACGTCTCGATTGCGATCCGATGTCCACCGAATGCCGTGCCGCGGTGTGTGAAGGTGGTGACGATGACGCACGACGATGTGCAGTCGATGACGTTCGACGAGTTCTTCCTCGCCGAGTTCCCGCGACTCGTGTCGATGCTGACGGCGTGGAGCGGTGATCGGGCGATCGCCGAAGATCTCGCGCAGGACGCGCTCCTGCAGGCCCACCGGAACTGGACCGCCGTCGTCGTACTCGAACAGCCGGGTACCTGGGTGCGGCGAGTCGCACTGAACCGTTCGTCGAACGAGCAACGCCGACGTCGGCGAGAACGAGCGGCCGTGTCGCGAGTCCGAGCGGACCAGAAGATCGACATCGTGATCCCGACCGCCGACGACCAACTCTGGGAGCGGGTCCGAGCACTGCCCCGAGCCCAGCGCGACGCCACGGTCATGCGCGACGTCGACGACCTTCCCCTCGCCGACATCGCTGCGGTGCTCGGGTGCAGTGACGGAACCGTCAAGACCCACCTCCAGCGGGCGCGGCACACCCTCGCCGGCCACCTCTCCACCAGCGCGGAGGCACCCCGATGACCGGCAAAGGCGACACAACCGGCACCGGCGACACAACCGGCACCGGCAACACGACCGGCACCGGCCGACGACTCCGCGAACAGGAGCCCGACGAGGTCGCCACCCGCCAAGCGCTGGCGAGGGTCATACAGCGCGCCAGTGCACCGCCCCCACCCAAGCGGAGATCGTGGTGGCCTGCACTCATCGGTGCCGGACTCGCCGCCGCAGCGATCATCGGGGTGATCGCCATTCGCGCCGACGACTCCGAGACGCTCAGACCGGCGACTTCACCGGATCCGACCTCTGCGATCCAGCCGGAACCCACCGATTCGGGATCCACGCTCGAGCCGGCCACCACACCGGCCCCCGGCACGACTGAACCGGGGCCGGGGTCGGGACCCGAACCCGCCGGAACGTCGCTGGTCGTCGACAGCGGCTGCATCACCGTCACCACAACAGCCGGCAGCGCCACCGGTTGTCCGCTCGTCGACAGCCAGCTCGATCACCTCCACCAGCGCACGTTCGTCGCCGATCTCGACGGCCCGGTCGTGATCACGTCGGGTGCCGCCGACCCACTCGACGATGTCACCGCCACCGTCGACGTCGGCAGCTTCGCATCGAAGTGCCAGTGGGGCGACCTCGCCGGGCGCATCGCCGACGGCGACCTCGTCGAGATCGTGGTCTGCAACGACATCGGCGTGATGGCTGCAACGACAGGTCGCGTCGAGGAACAGGATTGGTCGATCTCCTACTTCACGCTGCCGGCGCCCTACCTTCCCGATGGCGCCGAGCTCGGTCCGGGGACACCGATCGATGGTCTCCCCCGAGCACTGGCGTTCACCACCCAGCCACCTGACACCTCCACGACGTGCAGCCTGCTGTTGGTGCCGGATCGGTCCGGCTGGAAGGAGGCGTGCGGGCTCGTCCACGGTCGCGACGTCGCAACGGCGTTCGTGCAGGTCGATCCCGCGGCTCCGTCGCTCCACGAGATCTCCGTCGAGGGCACCGGTCGGATCACCGTCGGCCGGGAACTCGATGCGATGGCGCCGAGCAGTGGCTGCTCGATCGACTCGGCGATCGACCTCGCCCGAGCAATGCCCGCATCGAGCGTCGTGACGAGCATGGGCTGCACCGAAGACAAGGCGGCACTCAGCACGGGGTCGGTGCTCTCCCAGCAGGGACCGCCTGACGGGTCGATCTGGCGTGCGTTACGAGAAGACGACGTCTGGACGATCACCGACCGCGGCACCGGCATCGGAACGCAACTCTTGTTTCCGGTCGCGCCCTTCGCCACGTGGTCGAGCTGGCCCGAGTCGACGGTGCCAGGATTCCGGTCGTCCTTCTGGGAGCCGATCGTCGCGATCGAGACGCAGCCAACCGTCGACGCGCTCGCGGACGGGGTGCTTGCCACCCTCGGCACGCTCGAGACCGAGCCCGAGTTTCCACTGAACCAGCGGCTCGTCGCCGTGCAGCCCGACGGCCTGCCGTTGATCGTCGCCCAGATCGACATCGGCGGCGACGACTCGGTCGCCGGCGCAGTGATCTACGTATGGCTCGACGAAGCGTTCGACGACAGCGGCCCCATCGGCTGGCGGGCAGGCGAGGTGCTCAGCGGCGACGTGTGCGCCCGTGGCGAATCCGCAGGGCGTGAGCTCTGCATCTGACTGGCTCGAACTCCTGACCCCGATCAGTCGGAGGCGTCAGCGACAACCTCGACAGCGAGATCGTCAACGAACTCATAGCCGTCGACGTCGACGAGCTGGCGCGGGTCGAGGCGGATCTTCGCCGACCGAGAGCCAGCGCCGACCACGATGCGATCACAGTCGAGCACTCTGGCGTCGAGCCAGACGTCGAGCCCGTCGGGCAGCCCGAAGATCGTCACGCCACCGATCTCCTGGCCGGTGAGTTCGCGCGTGACGTCGGGCGGGGCGAAGCTCAGCTTTCGTACCCCGAGCTTTCGGCGGACCGTGCCGTTCACATCGAGGCGGGTGTGCGCCAACGCCACGCAGACAGCGTGATGACCCTCTGGCTTCTTCGAGGCCACCAGGATCGCGTTCGCCGACTCCTCCAGCGCCACGCCGTAGGCCTCGCAGAACTGTGCCGTGTCGGCGAGCGCCGGATCGCACTCCATCACGTCGTAGGCCAACCCGAGCTGGTCAAGGTGCGTGATCACACTCGGATCGGAACTCACGATGCCTCGCCGTCGGCCAGTGCCGGCTGCATTGCCTCAACCGTCTCGGCCAACGCATCGTCCAGCGGACGTCCACGACCCGCGGGAGCGAGCGCGACGCGTACGGCACCGACGGCTCGGCGACCGACCGTGTCGAGTTGCAGCGCCACCCGCAGCAGACCAAGGGCAACGATGCCGTCGAGCCACCAGTGATGTCCCGTCGCCGAGATCACCAGCATCGTGAGCACGAGATGGCCCATGCCGAGCCAGCGCCAGCGACTCGTACTGGCAGCGAGCGCTCCGAATGCGACGATCGCACCCCACGCCACGTGCAGCGACGGCATGGCCGCGAACTGCGACGAGACGCCGGTGCCGGCCTCGCCGTACACGTCGATCCCGTACATGACCGAGACATCGACATAGCCGAGCTCCGTCAGGAAACGCGGCGGCGCCACCTTGACCAAACGAATGAACAGGCAGAACGCCGTCAGGATCGCCAACGCGTTGCGCCAATGTGGGTAGACCTCTCGGTGGCGGGCATACAACCACACCAGGAAGACGACGACGCCGGGTACGTGCGCGCCTGCGTAGTAATACGCCGAGAACCACGCCAGCCAGTCGTGGTCGAGCACGAACTGCTGGAGCGACAGCTCGCTCGGCAGCCGGAAGAACTCCTGCACCGCCACGATGTCGTAGGCACGGTCGATCGCACCGTCGGCCTGGGTGAGCGGCAGGTTCTTCGCCATGCGCCAGATCGAGTACAGCGACGCGACGAATGCGAACTCGAGCGCCGCTGGCCCCACGATGTCGCCGAGCCTGGTCGGGCGCGACCGCCGCAGTGCGAGCGCGACGAGACCGGCAATGGTGGCGGCCACCGCCGCCTGACTCCACGTCGGCCACTTCACGCTCGATCAGCCTGCCGCCGCTCGGACCGAACTGCAAGCCGGAATTCGCACGCCGTCGCACCATCCCTGCACGTTTGTGTGGAGATTCGGGTGGACCGCCCCACCCGAATCTCGACACAAACGTGCAGGGGAGGCAACACTGCGGGGGATGCAACCCGGCGCGGAACGTCCTGACCCCGACCTCGAGGTCCTGAGGGTGATCGAGCGACGCGTGCTGTGGCTTGCGACGCGCATCATCGACCACGCAAACCGGCGGCCGACCGCAACCGGCTCCGACGTCAAGGTCGGTGGACATCAGGCGTCGAGCGCGTCGATTGCGTCGATCATGACGGCGCTGTGGTTCGGACACCTGAACGGCGAGGACAAGGTGGCCGTCAAGCCCCACGCGTCGCCCGTCTACCACGCCATCAAGTACCTCACCGGCGAGCTCGACCGTTCGTACCTCACGACGTTGCGTCAGCGCGGCGGCCTGCAGGCGTACCCATCACGCACCAAGGATCCCGACGTCGCAGACTTCTCGACTGGGTCGGTCGGCCTCGGTGCTGTCGCGCCCTTGTTCTCGGCACTGACCCGGCGATACATCGATTCGCACGTCGGCGGCCTCCCGCCCGCCCGTTTCATCGCGCTGGTCGGTGACGCCGAACTCGACGAGGGCAACGTCTGGGAGGCGATCGCGGACCCCGCGACCCAAGGGCTCGGCAACTTCACGATGGTCGTCGACCTCAACCGCCAGAGTCTCGACCGGGTGATCCCCGACATCGCCGCCATCCGATTGAAACGGTTCTTCGAAGATGCCGGCTGGCACGTCGCCGAGGCCAAGTACGGTCGCCGCCTCACCGACGCATTCGCCGAACCCCGCGGCGACGCACTGCGTGCCCACATCGACGGGCTCCCGAACGAGGCGTATCAGCAGCTGTTCACACTCGATGCGCTCGAGGCACGACGCAAGTTCCTCACCGGCGCTGACCCGGCGGTGAGCGATCTGGCCGGCGCGCTCAGCGACGCGGATCTGCAGCGTCTCGTCACCGATCTCGGTGGCCACGACCTCGGCCTCCTGATCGACACCTACCGGGCGTGCGACGCCGTGACCGATCGGCCGTCGGTGGTGTTCGCCTACACGATCAAGGGCCACGGCCTCCCGATCGCCGGCGACCCGATGAACCACGCTGCACTGCTGAGTCCGGAGCAGATCGACGACCTGCGACGATCCGTCGGCCTCGACGACGCGGCCGAATGGGACCGCTTCGACCCGACCTCACCCGCAGGCCGACTCTGCGACGCAGTCGGCTGCGACATCAACAACGAACCGACACCGCCACGCCCGCCGTTGCCAATACCGACCAAGGTGCGCTCGGCGGTCACCAACGGCTCGGTGTCGACGCAGGAGGCCTTCGGCCGAGTGCTGGCCGGTCTCGCCGACGTCGACGGCGTCGGCGAGCGGATGGTGACCACGGCGCCCGACGTGTCGATCTCGACCAACCTCGGTGGGTTCATCAACAAACGGGGGGTCTACTCCCCGACCGAGCGCGACGACCACGGCGGCGCCGACCGTCTGCTGAAGTGGGCACCGTCGCCGAGCGGTCAGCACATCGAGTTGGGCATCAGCGAGATGAATCTGTTCATGCTGCTCGGCCAGCTCGGCCTCAGCCACGACCATCACGGTCACCATCTCCTGCCCGTCGGGACGGTGTACGACCCGTTCGTGCTCCGCGGTCTCGACGCATTCATCTACGCGCTCTACAACGACGCCAAGTTCGTGGTGGCCGGCACGCCCGCTGGCGTCACCCTTGCACCCGAGGGCGGTGCGCATCAGTCGACGATCACGGCGTCGGTGGGGATGGAGCTCCCGAACCTCACCTACGTCGAGCCGGCCTTTGCGACCGAGGTCGACTGGCTGCTGTGCGACGCACTCGATCGCCTGTCGCAGCCCGACGGCACGAGCACGTACCTGCGACTCTCGACGCGTCCCGTCGACCACGCGCCGTTCACCTCTGTGCTGCAACGCCTCGGCGAGGAGACACTGCGTGGGCAGGTGGTGGAGGGCGGCTACCGGCTGGTCGACGCACCACCCGACGACCGACCCGGCATCACGTTGGTCACCACCGGGGTGATGGCGCCAGAGGCGCTCGCTGCGGCGATGATCCTCGACGACGAGGGTGTCCAGGCGAGCGTTGTCCAGCTCAGCAGCCCCGACCTGGTCTACCGCTCCTGGCGGGCCGCCTTCCTCGGTGCCGTCACGTCGGCAACGACCCGGCAACGGGCATCGGTGATCGACCGATTGATCCCGACCGACGAGCGCTCACGTCCCGTCGTGAGCGTGCACGACGCTGCCAGCCACAGCCTGGCGTGGATCGGCTCGGCGATCGGTGGGCGCCAGTACACCCTCGGCGTCGACCGCTTCGGAGAGTCGGGCACGATCACCGACCTGCACGAGTTGACCGGTATCGACATCGGCACGATCGTCAACACCGCCCTCCTCGCCGTCGCCGACCGAGAGCGATGAGCGAGCCGCCCGAATGACGACACTTCGCTCATCGCTCGCAAACATCCAACCCGAGCGATGAGCCAACCGCCCAGATAGCGACACTTCGCTCATCGCACGCAGCCACTCAGCCCGAGCGATGAGCGAGCCGCCCGAATGGCGACACTTGGCTCATCGCCTTGGCATGTTCACGGCCCGGAGACGGGCGATCCCGCGGCATCCCACTACGTGTTCTGAGTCGGGATCGGATGTGGTGAGGTCGAGGCGCCGCTGACCGACGTTGCCGTCCGGCAACGAGGGAAGTCGGCAACGCAGCCATCGCCGCATCCCGACCGACTCAGCGGGTCAGCGGGTCAACGGGCGTAGGCGGTGACGGTGTCGGCGGCGTCGATGAGCCAGCCGGGGACGATCCCGACCACGAGCGTGAACGCAACCGCCGCCACGATCGCTGCGCCCGTCGAGAACGGGATGGCGACGCGATCAGCACCAACGGCTGGGTCGGATGTCCACATCGTGACCATGATCCGCAGGTAGATGAAGGCGGCGACGGCCGCCGCTGCCATGGCGATGACCGCGATGGCGTAGCTGTCGACCTCGACCGCGGCCTGGATCACCCCGAACTTGGCGATGAACCCGCTGGTGAACGGCACGCCGGCCTGTGCGAGCAGGAAGACGGTGAACGCCAACGCCAGCATCGGGCGCCGTCGGGCGAGCCCCGTGAACGAGTCGAGGTTGGTGTCGCCACCGGAGTTCCGCGACACCACGGCGACAACGGCGAGCGATCCGATCACCAACACCGAGTACAGGATCAGGTACAGCACCACCGACGGCATGCCGGGGCCGGGATCGGCCTCGCCGGCACCGTGGGCAGCCGCCTCGACACCGACGAGGATGAACCCGGCGTGGCTGATCGACGAATACGCGAGCATCCGCTTGACGTTCGTCTGTACGACCGCCAGGAACGAGCCGACCACCAGGGTCAGCAGGGCGAGCACCCAGATGATCGGGCGCCAATCGTCGCGGTAGAACGGCAGCGCGATCACCAGCACCCGCAGCATCGCGACGAAGGCAGCGACCTTGCCGACCGACGCCATGAAGGCCGTCACGGGGGTGGGAGCACCCTGGTACACGTCGGGGACCCACACGTGGAACGGCACCGCAGCGACCTTGAACCCGAGCCCCACGATCAACAGCGCAGTGCCGGCCAGCGCCAACGATTCGTTGCCGAACGGATCGACGCCGTTCTGCAGCGCAGCGACCATCTCGCTGATGTTGGTGGTGCCGGTGGCGCCGTAGACCAGGGCAATGCCGTAGAGGAAGAACGCCGAGGCGAACCCGCCGAGCACGAAGTACTTGATGCCCGACTCGGCACTCTCGCTGCTGCGCCGGTTGCTCGACGCCAACACGTACAACGCGAGCGACAACGTCTCGAGGCCGAGGAACAGCACGATCAGGTCGTTGGCCGACGCCATGACGACGCCGCCGATCGCCGCCACCAGGTACAGGGCGTAGATCTCGGGGCCGTCGTTCGGCGTGTCGCGCAGGTACTGGTCGCTCGACATCGCCACGAGGATGACGCCGATGCAGATCGTGATCGTCGTGAACATCGACAGCGTGTCGTAGGCGATCACACCGGCGACGAGTGTGCGGGTGCCGTTGTCGGTGATGTCGTCCCACTGGACCATCGCCAGCACGCCGGCGGCCCCGGCGATCGTGGCCGTGGCGAACGCATACAGACCCTTGGGCCACAGCGGCGTCAGCGCGCCGGCCAGCATCAGGACGAGCGTGCCACCGAGCAGCGTCAGCATCGGAGACAGGGCGAACCAGTTGATCTCCGGGCCCACGAAGGTGTCGAGTTGCTGCAACATCACCCGTCGCCCTCCTCGTCGGTGGGTTGATCGCCGTCGGCAGGCTCGCCGCCGCCGTGCTCACCGATGCGGATGGTCGGTTCGGGCTCGACGAAATCGGTGTTGTCCTCCACCCGGGAGATCAGCGCGTCGATGCTCGGCTCGATGCGATCGAGGACCGGCTTCGGGTACACGCCCATGAACACGATCAGGCCGAGGAACGGCAGCAGCACGAGGCCTTCCTTCACTCGGAGTTCGGGGAACGACTGGTTCTCCTCGTCGGGTTCGCCGTGGAACACCCGCTGGTACGCCCACAGCAGGTAGAGCGCTGCCAGAATCACACCGAACGCAGCGACGACCGTCCACCACCGGGCGGTGAGGAACGAACCGGTCAGGATCAGGAACTCGCCGACGAACCCGTTCAGGCCCGGCACACCGATCGACGACAGCATCACGACCATGAAGCCGGCGGCGAAGATCGGCGCGACCTTCTGGAGGCCGTTGAGCTCCGCGATCGAGCGAGTGTGGCGCCGCTCGTAGATCATCCCGACGAGGAGGAACAGGGCGCCGGTCGACACGCCGTGGTTGATCATCTGGATGACGGCACCCGACAACGACTGTGTGGTGAACGCGAACGTGCCGAGCACGATGAAACCCATGTGCGCGACCGAGGAGTACGCGACGAGCCGCTTCAGGTCGGTCTGCATCGTGGCGGCGATCGCGCCGTAGACGATGCCGACGACCGCCAGCGTCAACCAGAGTGGCCGGCTCCAGAACGACGCCTCGGGGAACAGGTACAGACCGAAGCGCAGCAGGCCGTACGTGCCGAGCTTCAGCATCACACCCGCCAGCACGACCGAGCCGGCCGTCGGCGCCTGGGTGTGCGCATCGGGCAACCACGTGTGGACCGGTACGAGTGGCACCTTCACGGCGAACGCGATGGCGAATGCGAAGAACAGCCAACGTCCGGTCGACGCCGCGAAGTCGGCGCCCTCGGCGATCTCGACGAGGTCGAAGGTGGTGTAGCCGAGGTCGCGGCTGGCGATCGCGACCGTTGCGATCAGCCCGACCAGCATGAACCCCGAGCCGAGCATCGTGAACAGGAAGAACTTGGTCGCCGCGTACACCCGGTTCTCGTACCCCCAGCCAGCGATGAGGAAGTACATCGGCACGAGCACGATCTCGAAGAAGACGAAGAAGACGAACAGGTCGAGGCTGAGGAAGCTGCCGATCGTGCCGGCCTGCAACATCAACAGCCAGGCGAGAAACGGCTTCTCGTCGTGATGCGGGTCGGTGCCGACGATGGCGAGCGGAAACAGCACACCGGTCAGCACGACCAGGAACAGCGAGATGCCGTCGACGCCCAGGTGCCACGAAATGCCCCACGGTTCGATCCACGTGTGTTTCGACACGAATTGGAAGCCAGCGTCGCCCGTCTCGAACGACGCCATCAGCCACAGCGACAGCGCAAGCGTGCCGACGCTCGACATCAGTGCGATCACCTTCGGGATCTCGGGACGCGACTTCGGCACGAGCGCGACGAGCAGCGCGCCGATCACCGGCACCAGGATCAGTGCAGTGAGGATCGGGAACGCCACCGATCCCACTCCTGCTTCGGCGGCCAACATCACAGGATCCCCCGAATCACGACGAACCACCCGAGCAGCAGCACCACGCCGATGCCGATGATTCCTGCGTACTGGCGCACGTAGCCGGTCTGGCCCCTGCGAACCTGGGTCGCGGACTCCCTGACGGCGACGCCGGCACCGTTGACCGCACCGTCGACGATCTTGGCGTCGAAGTCGGTCATCGCCTGGAAACCGTCACGGCCGGGCTTGCCCATGAACCACGACACCGCCGCGTCGTAGTACCAGCCGTTCGCGAACAACGTCGGCTCCCACGGCTTGACCCGCTTCTTCAGGTACACCAGCCAGGCGAGCGCGATGCCCGCGAGCGCCGCTGCGACGGCGATCGCGACGAGGATGTACTTGTTGTCGTACGCCCAGGTCCCGGTGATGTCCGCCTCGCCGAATTCGATCACCGGCTCGAGCCAGTGCTCGAGTTCGTACGAGATCCCGCCTGGGATGCCGAACAGCTTCGGCAGGTTGAGCACGCCACCGATGGCGGCGAGCACGGCGAGCACCGCGAGTGGGATCCACATCACCGGCGGCGACTCGTGCGGCTTGAACTCGCCGTGCGCGTGATGCGTCTCCGCCGGCTCCTCGCCCTCGGCGACCTCGGGTGCTTCGGCCTCGTTGGCGTGACTCGTCCACTTGGCCTCGCCGAAGAACACCATGATCACCTGGCGGGTCATGTAGAACGCGGTGAGGATCGCAGTGACGATCCCGACGATGTAGAGCGCCGGGCTCTCGGCGAGTGCGAACAGCAGGATCTCGTCCTTCGACCAGAACCCGGAGAACGGCGGCACACCGGCGATGGCGAGCCAGCCGACGATGAACGTGCCGGCCGTGATCGGCATGACCGTTCGCAGCGCGCCCATCTTGCGCATGTCCTGCTCGTCGTGCATCCCGTGGATGACCGAGCCGGCGCCGAGGAACATCAGCGCCTTGAACGCCGCGTGGGTGATCATGTGGAAGATCGCTGCGACGTACCCACCCGTACCGACGGCCAACATCATGTAGCCGATCTGCGACACCGTCGAATAGGCGAGCACCTTCTTGATGTCGTTCTGTGCGAGTGCGATCGTGGCGGCGAACAGCGCCGTGATCACACCGATCCACGCGATCGTGGTCGGGACCCAGTCGTACGACGCAGCGATCACCGGGTTGATGCGCGTGAGCAGGAACACGCCGCCGGTGACCATGGTCGCAGCGTGGATCAGCGCCGACACCGGAGTCGGGCCTTCCATCGCGTCCGGTAGCCACAGGTACAGCGGGAGCTGCGCGCTCTTACCGGTCGCGCCGAGCAGCAACAGCAGTGCGATGGCCGAGGCGGTCGACGCAGCGAGTTCCCCGGTCTCGGCGCTCTCGTTGAGCACGCTGTACGACAGCGAACCCACCGCCGAGAACGCCAGGAACATCGCCAGCATCACGCCCCAGTCACCGACTCGGTTGGTGACGAAGGCCTTCTTGCCGGCCGTGGCCGCCGACTCGCGGGTGTGCCAGAACGCGATCAGCAGGTACGAACAGGTGCCGACACCCTCCCAGCCGAGGAAGGTGACGAGCAGGTTCTCGCCGAGCACGAGCAGCGTCATCGAGAACACGAAGAGGTTGAGGTACAGGAAGAACTTGGAGAACTTCGGGTCACCGTGCATGTAGCCGACGGCGAACAGGTGGATCAGCCCACCGATCCCGGTGACGAACAGGCACATGGCGATCGACAGCGGGTCGGCGAGGAACGCCATGTCGACCTGGAACGTGCCGACGGGGAGCCACGAGAACAACGTGACGACCGTGGCGCGTTCCTCGGTCGGCCTCGAGAGCAGGTCGAAGAAGACGAGCACGGCGGACGCGAACGACGCGAACACCATCGCAGTGGCGAGGTAGCCCGCCTTGGGGTCGCCGAGGCGGCGTCCGAACAACAGGATCAGGAGCACTCCGGCCAGCGGGAAGGCAGGGATCAACCACACGAGGTCAGCCATGGTGTCAGCCCTTCAGTTCCGCGAGGTCGTCGGCGGTGGCGCCGGGGCGGCGACGCAGGATCGACACGAGGATGCCCAGGCCGACGACGACCTCGGCGGCGGCCACGACCATCACGAAGAACACAGCGGTCTGGCCGTTGATGTCGCCGAGCTGGGTGGCGAGCGCCACGAAGGTGAGGTTCGCCGCATTCAGCATCAACTCGATGCACATGAACATGATCAGCGGGTTGCGGCGTACGAGCAACCCGAACGCGCCGATGGCGAACAGCGCTGCCGCGAGCAGCAGGTACGAGGTGGTGCCGATGGCAGCGATCATGCGTCGCTGCTGCGGTTCTCGGAGGCGGAGTCGGTCGAGCCGGTGTCGCGCGGCCACTTGCGCGTGAGCAACACGGTCCCTGCGACCGCCACGATCAGCAGGACCGAGGTGAGCTGGAACGCGAACACGTGGTCGCCGTAGAGGTTGGCGGCGAGTTGCTCGATGTTGGCGTCGTTGTTGCCGGTCTCGGTGGCGGTGTCGATGCCACTGCCAGGATTGATCACGAGCGCGTCCTGGGCGCGCACGATCGCCGCGCCGAGCAGGCCGACGAGGCCGACGGCCATCACGCCTGCCAGCGGTCGCTGGATCGGGATCGGCTCGATCGACAGGTCGATCGACTCGTCGACGCCGAGCAGCATGATCACGAACAGGAACAACACCACGATGGCGCCCGCGTACACGATGACCTGGACCGCTGCGAGGAAGTGGGCCTCCATCGCCACGAACTGGACCGCCACCCCGAACAGGGTGAGCACCAGCCCGAGCGCAGCATGCACCGGGTTCTTCAACGTGATCACACCGATCGCGCCGCCGAGGATCATGATCGCGGCAGAGAAGAAAACGACGTATTCGAGGAACGAGGCGTCGTTCACCGCTCGACCACCCGGACGGTCTTGGACGCGTCGCGCACGTCCTGGGTCGGCTCGGGCTCGCGGACGCCGTAGCCGAGCTCGCCGCTCCAACCGACCTGGCCCTCGAACGTCGCGTCGCCCGACGGCGACGTGGCGCGCATCCAGCCGCTGGTCAGAACGTCGTCGCCCTCGCGCCAGTCCTCCCACGGCAACTTCTGCGGCATGCCCTCGTCGTCGACGACGAGTTCGGCCTTGGTGTAGATGGCGTCGCGGCGGTTGGTGAACGAGAACTCGAACAGCTTCGATTCCGTGATCGCCTCGGTCGGGCACGCCTCGACGCACAGGTCGCAGTGGATGCAGCGCAGGTAGTTGATCTCGTAGATCCAGCCGAAGCGCTCGCCGGGTGATGTCGGGTTCACCGGGTCGTTGTCGGCGCCGCGCACGTGAATGCAGTTGGCGGGACACACGCCGGCACACAGTTCGCAGCCGATGCACTTCTCCATGCCGTCTTCGTACCGGTTGAGGACGTGGCGTCCGTGGAGCCGCTCGGGGCGCGCCAGCTTCTCGTCGTGTTCGACGTCGCGAGCATCGTCGCCGCGCTTCTTGGCGCGGCGACCGCCCGAGTACTCGGTGGTGACGCGCTTGCCACCGAAGAGGCGGTGCTGGCGGATCGTGACGCCGAATCCCTCGAGGTACCCCATCAGACGGACGCCCCCTTCTTCGTGTCTCGGTTCGTGTCTCGGGTCGCATTCGGTCCGAGCGGTCCGTCTTCGGCGTCGAGCACGGCGACTCGGTTGCGGGCGGCGACCTTCAACGCTGCACCGAACAACGCGACCGCCACCGCAGCGACGGCGAACGAGATCACCACGACGCGGAGGCTGTCGCCGAATTCACCGTCGGGTGAGAACTCGCGCAGCGCAGCGAGCAGCAGGAACCAGCCGAGTGCGATCGGGATCAGGACCTTCCAACCGAAGTCCATCAGCTGGTCGTAGCGCAACCGCGGCAGCGTGGCACGAAGCCAGACGTACAGGTAGAGGAAGGCCATCAGCTTCACGAAGAACCAGAGAGTGCCCTCGATCGCGCCGGGGATCACAGGGATGTCGAAGAGGCCCTGGGGTCCCCCGAGGAACAACGTCACCATCACGGCGCTCATCGTGACCACGCCCATGAACTCGGCGAGGAAGAACAACGCGAACCGGATGCCGGAGTACTCGGTGTTGAAGCCGCCGACGAGTTCCTGTTCCGCTTCGACGAGGTCGAACGGTGGTCGGTTCAGCTCGGCCGTCGTGGCGATGAGGAAGATGACGAACGGCACGATGCCGGTCGAGATCACGTTCCAGTCGACGAAGCTGTCCTGGCTCGCCACGATGCCGGCGGTCGACAGCGTGCCGGACGACAGCAGCACCGCGGCGAGGCTGAGCCCGAGCGCTGCTTCGTAGGAGATCATCTGCGCCGAGGCGCGCACCGCGCCGAGCAGCGGGTACTTCGAGCCGCTCGACCAACCGGCGAGCATGATGCCGTAGACGGCGATCGACGACAGGGCCAGCACGAGCAGGATGCCGACGGGTGGGTCGGCGAGTTGGGCGCGCGTGGTCTCGCCGAAGATCTCGATCGTGCCGTCGCGACCGTCGGAGAAGTCGCCACCGAGCGGGATCACGGACCAGATCAGGAAACCCGGAACGAACGACAGGAACGGCGCGAGGCGAAAGACGATCCGATCGGCGCGCGAGGGAAGCAGGTCCTCCTTGAAGAACGCCTTGATGCCGTCGGCGAGGCTCTGCAGGATGCCCCACGGGCCGGCCTTGTTGGGCCCGACGCGGTTGTGCATGCCCGACACGACCTTGCGTTCGTACCAGATCATCAGCATCGTCGAGACGAGGCCGAGTACGAAGATGAGCAACACCTTCGCGATCACGATGAACAGCGGCGTCCACAGCAGGCCGCCTTCGAGCAACGGGTCGATCGCGAACATCAGACCCGCTCGATCCTGACGTCGGTGGTGGCTGCAGCGGCGTCGATGATGTCCTCGATCGTGCCGCCGCCCTGGTTGAACGGCGACCACACGACACCGCGCGGCACTCGTGGGTTGGCGGCGATCGGCAACACACTGGCGCCCTTGGCGCTCACGACCTTGACATCGTCGCCCTCGGCGACGCCGAGGCTGTCGAGATCGAGGGGGTGCACGTGCAACGACGAACCGGGCGCAAGGTTCACGAGTGAACGCGACATCTGGGTTCCCACTGCTCGGTCGTACAACTTGCGACTCACCACCAGTCGATAGTCATAGCTGTTCCGACCCGGCGCGGAAAAAGAGACGTCGGGCAGCGAGGTGGCTGCCGGCGTCGTGAGGACACCGTTGTGGTGCTCATCGAGCGCTGCGGCGGTGACCGTGGCGAAGGCCGGGACCGCCGATGCGATGAGCGCCGTGACGTCGTCGACGGTCGACACTCCACGCAGCGGATGGTCGGCGCCGAAGGATCGTTCGCCGATCAGCAGGCCGAGTTCCACGGCGATCATCCAGTCGGGTCGGCTCGTGCCGGTGGCGGTGACCAGCTGGGCGAGCGTCGACACGCGGCCCTCGATGTTGGTCGTGGTGCCTGCCTTCTCGCCGTACGCGGACGCAGCGAGCACGACATCGGCGTGCTGCGTCGACTCGCATGCGAACGTGTCGATCGAGAGCACCCGGCGGGCACCGGCGATCGCACGACGGGCAAGGTCGGCGTCGGGGCAGTCGTTGAGCGGGTCGGCCCCGAGCAACACGAGGAGTTCGAGCCTGCCT
>JBGTIA010000507.1:0-9765 GCA_041745835.1 Ilumatobacteraceae bacterium
TGACTCGGCGAGGGCGACACCGGCGTCGATGTCGCCCATCATCAGCGTGGCGGTTGCGAGCGTTGCCACCGCATCGGGCCAGAGGGGGTGCTCGGGGTCCGGCCAGCGGTCGAGCGTCTCACGGCCGAGTTGCGCTACATCGTCGACGTGGCCGTTGTGGATCACCCCCCACGACACACTGCACAAGAGCAACGACCGCGTCGCCTCGCCGTCGCGTTGCAGACACAAGGACAGCGCGGTCGCGATGTTGTCGTACTTCGCAAGCAGCTCGCCCAGTACCTGCGCGGTCCACCCGGACCTGCCCCGCTCCATGATCCCCAGCACGGCGCCGACGACGTGGTCGATGAACCGATCCTCCGTCTTCTCGCGCTCACCCGCCGCGTCGAGCTGGGCGAGAGCAAACGATCTGATGGTCTCGAGCAGGCGGTACGGGCTCGCCGTCGTCGCGCCGTCGACAGCGAGCAGCGAGGCCGCAGCCAACGTCTCGAGGAGATCCAGCACACGCGGCGTGGACTGACCACCCACCTCGGCGTCGTCGCCGTCCGACACGATGACCGCAGCCGCCAGTCCCAGATCGAACGGGCCCGCACACACCGACAGTCGATCGAGCGCAGATCGCTCCGCGTCGTCGAGCAATGCGTACGACCACGCAATCGTCTCACGAACACTCCGGTGGCGCGCGGGACCGCGGAAGCGTGGACGCTCCAACACGTCCACCCCTGCCTGCACGTGCTCGAGCATCGAAACCGGCGTCATGACGCGAGTACGGGCCGCAGCGATCTCGATCGCGAGCGGCACACCATCGAGGCGCCGACACAGTTCATCGACGATCTCTGCGAGCCCGGGTTCCTCCAGGTCGATCTCCACGCCTGCGTCGCGAGCGCGAGCACGGAAGAGCTCGCGTGACCAGGAGTTCGGCAGCGGCCCGATGGCCAAGACTGACTCAGCGGTCGCGTTGAGCGGCGAGCGACTCGTTGCGAGGAGTCGCCAATCCGGACCGGACTCGAGCATGCGATCGATCGCCGACGCGGCGCCGGCGACCACATGCTCGCAGTTGTCGATGAGCACTGGCGTCGTCGGGGCGGGCGAGACGAGCAGCGAATCGAAGGACGGGTGGCCGAGCTGCGAGGCGATCGCCCCGGGAACTGCATCGTCGGTCGAGATGGCGGTGAGGTCGACGGCGCCACCGATCCCGACGGTGCCCAGCGCATGACGGGCGAGGGTTGTCTTGCCGATCCCGCCGGGGCCGACGATCGTCACGAGCCGTCGAGTCTCGAGCCGCTGTTGGATCTCACGCACCTCTTGATCTCGACCGAGCAGCTCGACGTGCAGCACCACCAGCTCGGACGCAGCGTGCGCCGTGCTCAGACGGGGGAACTCGTCGACCAACCCCGCTGCACGCACCTGATGCAGGCGGTCGAGCCCGGACAGGTCTCGCAGGCGATGCTCTCCCAGATCCCGGAGATCGACGCCGCCGAGCAGTGCGGCGGTCGACCCTGACACCAGGATCTGGCCGCCGTGTCCGGCCGCCATCACCCTGGCCGCCCGATTCAGCGCCGGACCGAAGTAGTCGTCCCCGCGCCGCTCGGCTTCGCCGGTGGCGATCCCCATCCGCACGGGCAACTCCAGCAGCCGCTGCGCGTCGATCGCAGCCTCGACGGCACCGCGCGCCGACTGAAACGCTGCGCAGACACCATCGCCGGTGTGCTTGAACAACCACCCGTCATGGGCTTCGATGGCGTCGCGGAGCACCTCGTCGTGGGCCGCCAGGTCGGCCCCCATCGTGTGCGCGTGGGTCTCCCACCGCTGCGTCGAGCCCTCGATGTCGGTGAACAGGAATGTCACTGCTCCAGATGGCGGCGAAGCACCCGTCCGCATCCGACGATTCTTCCACAGGCACTCCGCTGCGTCTCCCGCAATTCACCGTGTGCCGACACGGTCGCTGCGAACTCACGGTGTGATGGCCGATCTCACGGCTTCAGGGTGACAAGCACCGACAACCACCTCAGGAGACAACCATGGAACATTCGACCATCGATCGATCCGGAACGACCCGCCCATCGCGCCGGCTGCCGCAGCTCACTGCGGACCGCTTCATCGCTGACGGAGGTCTCGAGACGAGCATCATCTTCCAGCAGGGCGTCGACCTCGTCGACTTTGCTGCCTACGTCCTGCTCGACACCGAGCACGGTCGCGAAACACTGCGGCGCTACTACGAGCCGTACCTCGACCTCGCTGCCGCGACGGCGACGGGCATCGTGCTCGACACGCCGACCTGGCGGGCGAGTCTCGACTGGGGAACGCGGCACGGCTACACGTCGGACCAACTGGCGGCGGTGAATCATCGTGCAGTCGAGTTCGTGACCGACCTCGCTGCAACGCGTCCAGCGGTGCAGGCGGTGGTCAATGGCGCGATCGGCCCACGCGGCGACGGGTATGTCGTGGGTGATGCGATGTCGGTCTCGGAGGCGAGGCGCTATCACGACCTGCAGGTTCGGGCGTTCGCTCGGGCGGGCGCAGCGATGGTCACCGCGACCACGATGAACTACGTCGAGGAGGCGATCGGTGTCGCCATGTCGGCAGAGGCTGCCGGGATTCCCGCCGTGATCTCGTTCACGACCGAGACCGACGGCAGGCTGCCGACAGGACAGGCGCTCGGCGACGCGATCACCGAGACCGATCGCGCCACCGACGGCTCACCGGCGTACTACATGATCAACTGCGCACATCCGAGCCACTTCGCCGACGTCGTGCGAAGTGGCGAGTCATGGCTCGAGCGGGTGAAGGGCATCCGTGCCAACGCGTCCGCGCTCAGTCATGCCGAGCTCGACGAGGCAACCGAGCTCGACCGCGGAAACGTCGATGAGTGGGCGTCGCTGTACGTCTGGCTCGGCGAAGTGCTCCCCGACCTACGAGTGGTCGGCGGCTGCTGCGGCACCGATCATGAGCACATCGCTGCGATCGCGGAGACGACCTCGACGAGTTCATGAGGGAGACGCGCGAGCAACTGTCGGCACCCTTGCGGTGACCTTCCACCCCGGCGGGGACGCCGAACTCAAGTTCGGCGTCGTCGAGGACGCCGATCCGACGATCGACGTGACCGGCGTCGTCGTCATGCGGCGCATCGAGGCGACGGCGACGGTGAAGGTGGTGGGCAATACTTGTCGACATGGTTCCGCTCGACGCTGACGACGTGCTGGCGACCGTCCTCGACTTCGCCGCGGCACTCGATCACGACGACTTCGAGCGGGTCGCGGAACATCTGGACAGCGACGTGACCTACATCATCGATGGCGTCACCCATCGAGGTCCCGAGGCCGTCGTGGAGAGCTACCGGCAGGGATCAGCAGCCGCGCGGCGGATCTTCGACGATGTGGAGTTCTCCCACTCCATTGTCTGGCACCACGACGACACGGTCCGAGTCGACTTCAGCGATCGCCTCACGGCAGATGGCGACACGTTCCAACATCACAGCATCCAGGACATCACCGTCGACCGAGACCGACGCGTCACCGCCATCGTCGACCAACCCATCGACGGCCAGCGCGCCAGGCTCGACGACTTCATGACACGCCACGCCCGGACACGATGACGCTCTGACGGTCGCGGCAGGATGTGCCGCCTCGTCGGGCGCGCGAGACTTCGGAAATGCTCTTGAGCGGTATCAACCATGTGGCTGTGATGACCGGTCACACTCAGCGGCTCGTCGAGTTCTACGGAACGGTTTTCGACACGACGCACGAGGTGTTGCAGGAGCGCGACGGCTTCAAGCTCACGGTGATCTGGCTGGGGTCGACGGCAGAATTGAACGTCTTCGAGTTGGCGGGCAACACCGAGCACGAACGTCAGGTCCCGATGTTCGCCCGTGGGCGACTCGATCATCTGGCATTCGAAGCGGCGTCCATCGAAGCGTTCGATGACATCCGCGATCGGCTTCTCGCTCGCGGGGCGACCGACGGGTTCGTGACGGACTTCGGCCACATCCTCAGCCTGTTCTTCCGAGATCCGGATGGGCTGGAGGCCGAGGTGTGCGTGCAGAACCCGGACGCACGGCCGGGGGTCCACAATCCGCCAGGAACGCCAGCGCCGCGCTACCACCCGGACGGGACGCCACCTTCTGAGCGGCTGGCGAACACGCCCCTGCTGCACGATCCCGACGTGTGATCGGGGAGCGTCGTCGTTGCAGTTCGGTGATGCGGCGTCTCAACGTTGCGCACGTGGGCCATCGCCGTGCCGGAGAGCCGGAGGGAGGTGGCTACTGGCCAGTTCGTCCAAGACCCCACGGAACACGTCGAAACGTGCGGAGCCGACTTCGTTGCGCAGTTCGAGTTCGAAGTCGACGATCCCTGCGGTGAGTTGAGCGAGAACGCGGTCACCCTCGGAGGTGCGACGCACCACGGTGGCTCTGCGATCGTGCGGGTCCCGATGCACGGTGACGAGTCCGAGTTCCCGGAGTTCGCTGATTTAGGTCAATCGTGTTGACTCATGTGTGCGTGGAGAATGACTGCGACGTTCGAGATGACAACGGCCTCCGCATGGCTCTTCGTGCTGCTGGCGTCGACGACGCGGAGACCTCGTGGTCGATGACGCCACTCACGCATCGGGTCGAGAATCTGACGACCGCGAGTCTCGATCGCGTCCATGGCGTCGTGGACGATGGTACGTCGTGGTCGGTCGTCGCCAAGACGCTCCAACCCGCCTCAGCATCGCCGATGTTCGTGTCCATCCCGGCGGAACATCACGCCGAGGTACTCGAGGAATTGCGCTGGCTGAACGAGCCCGATGTCTACCGATCTGGCTTGGGTGCACAACTCCCTGCGCCGCTGCGGATGCCTGCCATCCACGGCATCGAGGCCACCGGCTCGGAACGTCTCACCATCTGGATGGAGGATGTCGATGACGTTGCGCCGTGGGGCCTGGCTCGGTATCGGCGCACGGCCGAGGCGCTCGGAGCGCTCGGCGGTCGGTGGTGCGGTGACGACGTCGAAGCACGGTTCGATCTGCGCCCCCGCCTCATCGCCAGGCTGTTCTTCGGCAAGATCGTGCACCACGACCTGCCGCTCCAGGCGGCGGACAACTTCTGGGAGGCGCCGGAGATCTCGGCGGTCGTCGACACCGACCACCGACGCGATCTCCTCGAACTGGCGGCGGTGGTGCCGCACCTGCTCGAGCGACTCACGCTCGCACCGAGAGGGGTGTGCCACGGCGACGCCACACCCGACAACTTCCGGGAACCAGCACACGGTGACATCGTTGCCCTCGACTGGAGCTATGCCCATGTCGGCGAACTGGGAAGTGACCTCGGCCAACTCTTCGTGGGCCGCTTCGAGTCCGGCGCAGCACCCGTCGAGGACCTGGAGCCCATCGCCCGAGCGGTGTTCGATGGCTATTGCGCCGGCCTCGAGCGCTCAGGCGTCGAGGTGGATCCGACGTCGGTCGAGATGTCGTGGGCGGTGCACCTGGCGATTCGTTCGGTGTTCTCCGCCCTGCTTCTCGACCACCGGCCCGACCTCGGCGAGGTCGAACGACTCGACCTGCTCCGGCTGCGTGCGCGTGTGGCCCGCTTCGGCATCGACCTCGCACTGCGCGTCGCTCACTCGTCTGACCACAGCAGATCCTCTCACCCAACCGGTTCCGAACCCGGCCCGGGATCCTGAACAACTCGGTCGTCTCGATGACGCCGCGCGCGTAGCTTCACCGGCATGGACACAGCGTGGCTGGAGGGGTTCCTCACATCGCTCGACCGAGGGCGAGAACTACGCCGACGTCTTTCGGGCGGTCACACGATCATGACCCCGGGCGACTTCCTGCTCCTGTTCGCAAACAAGCCGCCACACTTCGCGCCAGGCAGCGGGTCTCGCTACTGCAACGCCAGCTACGTCGTGGCGGGGATGGCCGTCGAGCACGGCTCGGGCCAGGACTTCCGGGAGTACGTCGAGACCGAGGTGCTCGCACGCGACGGCATGACCCGCTCCGGCTACTTCGACAAGCGCCGGACTCGAGTTCGTACAGCGCGCCCGCGAGGATCTCGACGACACCGTTCACCGCTCGAATTGAGCCGCTCGGCACGGTCCCGTCGGCGGCGGTCCGCCCGCCGACCGGCGTCTGCACGCTACGTGGTCCGAACGATGTGTACGTCATGGCCATGGGGGTTGAACAACAGCCGTTCGGGAACGCTGCCGAGCACATATCGGCCGGCCGCGTCGAGACCTCGGCTGCCGATCACGATCAGATCTGCTCCAATCTCGTCGGCGACAGCTGCGATCAGGGCTGCCGGTTCGCCCTGGACGAGGTGCTCGTGAACGTCGATTCCAGCAGACCGTCCGATGGTCTTCGCTTCGCCCAGGGCCCTGGCGCACTCGGCACGCAGTGCTTCGACTCGGTGAGTGATGGCCTCCGCGCCGGCTCCGCCGATCGGTGCGCCGACCGTGACGTCTGGGACGACGCTCACAGCGTGGAGGTCGACCCCGAGTGCTGGCGCAAGCTGTGCTGCCCGTGCGACCACGTGATCAGCCGTCTTGGAGGCGTGCGTAGCAACGAGAATTGGTCCGGCCATTCGTACATCCTTGTCGACGACGTACGGCAGCCGCGCCACCGGCGCGAGCTGACCCGTCAGGTGACGAGCGAGCGGCCGACGGGAAGGTTCATCGGGCTCACCACCGACGCCGCCGACGTCTCGGGGTTCTGGCTGACCGCGAGCACCGATCGACCCGATCGGTGGACCCGGATCGCCGACGGGCCGAGCGCGATGTCGTGAATCGGGACCAGCACGAGATCGCCCGGTCGGGTGGCGGCGGCAGACCACGACTCGAGATCCTCTCCCCCGGCGCAGTACTCGACCGCCTGCGCGATGGTGAGCTCTACGGTCTGCAGCTCCGACGCCGAGACCGGGCCGATCACGAGCACCTGTTCCCTGTGGCGACACAGCGTCGACGCGAGTTCCAATGCGAGCGCCATGGTGGGCAGATTCCCTGGGACGAGATCTCGTGCGACCACGTAGAGCGCCACCCGGCCGTCGTCCGAGCCCGGATGCAGCGCCGCGACGGCGACGGGGACCGAGGTGGCCGCGACGATCTCGCCGTACGTGGCACCGACCATACGTGCCCTCAGACCGTCGGGGCCGGGCCAGCCGAGGAGCAGCAACGACGCTTCCAGCTCGATGGCGGCCTGGTGCAGCCCAGTGGGCACCGAGCGGTCCACCCGAAGCACCGTCTCCGCATCGCCACCGAGCTCGCGCAGCACACGATCCACCTCGGCCCGTTTCGAACGGCCGTCGCGGATGTCGGCGGCGTCGGCGGACGTCACCGGCACCAACGGCTGAACGATGCCCCCGGCCGGTTCGGCGAGATCTCGACCGAGCCGCAACACGTCCGCGAGCCCGTCGAGGTCCCCGAGCACCGGAACGAGGATCGCCTCACCGGCACGACGCCGCTCGTCGACGGGTGGAGGGATCACGGGGGCGAACCGGTTGGCCCCGATCGAGGTGACTACCAAGCTCACCGCCACGACGACCATGACCGCATTGACGACGTCGCTCCCGTACAGATCGATCTCGAAGCCGATCACGGTGGCCGCCAACGTCGCAGCCGCCTGCGCCACGGACATCGAGAACAACAGGCCCACCTCGGCTCGGCCAAGTCCGAAGATTCGTCCGGTGAGCCAGGCAGCGATCGCCTTGCCCGCGATCAGCGCCGTCATGAACCCCAGCGCCAGCCGGATCGTCGCCCACTCGAACATGACCTCGGGGTCGAAGAGCAGCCCGACGGAAACCAGGAACGTCGGGATGAAGAACGCATTGCCGAAGAAATCCGTCACCGCCATCAACGGACTGGCGTTGGGCACGAAGCGGTTCAGGCCGACACCGACGAAGAACGCGCCGATCAGTGGTTCGACCCCGACCAACTCCGCGACCACCGCCGACGACGTGAGGCCGAGGAACACGAGCATGTACCGCAACGTCCGTTCCTGACCGAGCCCCGTGAAGAACCATCGAGCGACCACCGGCACCACCACGAAGCAGTAGACGCCGAGCACCACGAGCGACACACCGTCGGTGATCGCGCTGGCTCCCACGATCGCTGCGACGGGCCGCGTCTTGGTCAATCCGTACTTCGCCACGGTGGGGTACGCGATCAGGGTGAACGACGCCCAGAACGAGCCGATCAGTAGCGCCGGACGCAGATCAATGTCGAGGAGCAGCGCCGCACCGGTGCCGAGAGCCATCGGGATGAACGCGGTGAGCAGACCGAAACCGCCGGAGATGACGCGATTCCGCACGAACGTCTCGAGGTCGAGCTGGAGCCCCGCGAGGAAGATGAGGTAGAGCACCCCGATGCTGCCGACGGCCTGGAGCCCGGCGAACCGTGGCAGGACGTCGAGCATGTTCGGCCCGATCACCGCTCCGAACATCAACAAGCCGAGGAGGCCCGGGAGACGAAGTCGCTCGGCGACGATGGGGCCGAACACGATGATGAGCCCGACGATGTCAGCGGAGTTCCAGTCGTTCCAGCGGCTGTCCGGTCAGCGCAGCAATCAGTTCGAAGTCCTTGTCGAGATGTAGCACGGTGAGTTCGGCGAGCTCAGCCGTGGCTGCGATGAGCAGGTCCGGAATCGACGGTGCTCGGTGTTGCCCGCGCTCGGCGAGTGCCGACTGGACCGAAACGGCACGGTCCTCGATGAGCGGCGTGAAGTACTCGACCGGCATCGAAGCGATCGGAGGCTCGGCGAAGAGTTCTCGGTGATCGCCACCGGATCGGGCGGAGAAGCCGATCTCGAGACGCGTCACGGTGCTGATGCGAACGAGTCCCCGCTCGATCCGCTGTGCCCAGGTTGCAGCCTCGGCTGCGAGATGGAGCCGGCCGATCGCCGACTTGTCGATCAGCCAGATCGTCGTCACGACCAGGCGTCGGACATGACGCCAAGATCATCGAGATCCGCAGTCAGCGACGCCAACCTCTTCAGTGTGTCGACCGTCACCGGACCCGACGATTCGGACCGTTCGCGTTCGAGTGCTCTGCGGAGGTACGCAGTTCGAGACAGTCCGAGCCGCTTGGCCTTGGCGTCGATCGCGACCAGGACCTCGTCAGGTATATCTCGAATCAGAATGTCGGTCACATCACCCTCCTTGTCGATATCACATGATATCAGGGGGCATCGCGAGCGATCACGACCGGTGACAGTGTTTCGACTTGCGACCGCTGCCGCAGGGACACCCATCGTTGCGGCCGGCGGCGGCCAGCAAGCGGTACGGGCGTTGGAAGCGGCCGCCGAGCAGATCTGCTCCCATCCCTTCACAGCATCGTTCGGTGCGAACCGGAAGTCCCAGCCGCCGGGTGCGTAGGTTTCCAGGCCGGCGACGGCCATCAACGTCGTGGTCAGCTCGTCGACGAACACACGTCGGTCGCTCCCGCTCGTGATCTCGGTCGGCTTCGCTCGGTCTCAGCGACGGTGCATTTGGCGACGCAGCACCACGTCGTGATCTGCGAGTTCGGCCACGACATCGTTCGGCTGACGGACGGCAACTGCGAGGTCATCGTCGAGACGTTCGATCGCGGCGCCGCTGAACGCTCGGGGCGTTGTGTCCGACCGTTGTCGTAGAACTGTCCGTGAAGCCCAGTGCTTTGGCCAATGCCCTTGGGTCTTTCACGGTGACGGTGAGATTGGGGTGGCGGAGGATGCCCAATGGGTCAATGCCTGGGACCGGTGATCGGAACGTGAGGCACAGTCCCGTGCGGGTGGTCGTGGCGAAGGTCAACCCGCGATCGG
>JBGTIA010000508.1:0-3029 GCA_041745835.1 Ilumatobacteraceae bacterium
GGCCCGGGCCGCGGGGTTCGCCACGGTGTGGCCGTGTGGCACACCGAAGCCCGACGCCTCGAACGTCAACTTCGCCGCCAGGGCCACGGTGGCCAATGGCGTGGTGGCGCCGATCGGACCCGATGGCTCGGTGTGTATCGCCACCAGCGCCGACGCGCACCTGCTCGTCGACGTCGCCGGATGGTTCGCAAGCGGCGACTCCGGATTCGTCGGCAACGTGCCACGCCGCCTCGTCGACACCCGCAACAGCATTGGACCGATCCCGCAATGAGACCTCCCCGCCGCCTCGTTCTCGCGCTGACCGGCCTGCTCGGCATCGGGCTGCTGCCGCTGCCAACCGGTTCGTCGACCGTTCGAGCCGCAGCTCCGACCGACGTCGTCGCGGTCGTCGTCGAGGGCGTCGGCAACGGCCATGGGCGCGGGATGAGTCAGTGGGGCGCCTACGGATGGGCGGTCGATCAGGGTTGGAGCTGGGTGCAGATCCTCGACCACTACTACGGCGGCACGACGAACGCCTCGATCGGCAATCCACAGATCAAGGTGCGCCTGACGGCGCTCGACGGCGTTGGCACGGTGGGCCTGATCTCGCACGGCGGGGGCGTCACGTTCAACGGGCAGACACGAGCTGCGATGCGGGCGGTGCGGAACGCCTCAGGCACCTACGACGTCCTCGGCTCGACGTCCGTGTCGTGCGCGGTCAGTTCCACGCTCGTGGTCCCGGACGGGCCCCTCGTGAAAGGCGACCAGGGCGACGCCGTCCGCCAGGTCCAGCAGTTCCTCACCGTGTTCGGGTTCAACCCGGGCGGCGTCGACGGCGACTTCGGCAACCTCACCGAAGGTGCCGTCAAGCGATTCCAGGCCGATCGCGGGCTTCCCCAGGATGGGCAGTGGCAGAACGCTGAGGAGGCCACCGCTGCCCGGGCGATGATCGCCGGCGGCACAGGTGGGACGTTCACCTTCATCGCGACCAGCGCGACGCCCACGTTCACCACGACCACCGGTGAGACGAACGCCGCGAACGTGCTCGGGTTGTGCCAACCGAACGGATCGGTCGTGCACTACCGCGGCTCCATCGAGGTGTCGAACCAGGGCGGATCCACCCGTGTGGTCAACGCCGTCGACACCGAGAGCTACCTGCGTGGTGTGGTGCCCAAGGAGATCTCGGCGAGCTGGGCGCAGGCCGGTGGCGGCCGGGGTGCCGAAGCCGTCCGCGCGCAGGCAGTCGCCGCTCGCTCGTACGGCGCCCAACAGAACCGGTACGCGCCCTACGCCACCACCTGCGACACGCAGTCGTGCCAGGTCTACGCAGGTGCAGCGACGCGACCGATCGCAACCGGGACCGCAACCCTCGTCGAGGACTTCCGCACCGACCAGGCGATCACCGCGACCGCCGGTGTCGTGCGCAAGTGGTCGGACGGCCGCATCGTGTCGACGGAGTTCTCGGCGTCGAACGGTCCCCGCACGGCGGGTGGGGCGTTCCCGGCGGTCGACGATGCGCCCGGCGACGGCACGTCGAACAACCCGAACCACCGCTGGACCCGCATCCTCGACGCCGACTCGCTCGGCGCGCAGTACGGGATCGGCACGCTCACCGGGGCAACGATGGTCGACGCCCAGTCGAGCACCAACCGACAGTTCGACGGCATCTGGTTCAACGACATCGTCCTCACCGGCACCGCAGGCAGCCGCCGTATCCCGGCGTGGGACTTCCGCGGTTCCCACGGACTGCCGTCGCCCGGCTTCGAGGTGAACGTCATCACCCGCGACTCGGTCGGGACGAACGTTGCGGTCATCGGCGACTCGGTCGGCGAGTCGGCGAAGGACGAGTTCCTCACACTCACCGATGGGACCTTCACCTCGCTGAGGGTCGACACACTCGTCAGCAGGTTCATCACCAAGACACCCCCGTCGCCCAGCGGCGTGCAGGTCGCTGCCGGCGTCCCCATGAACCTCGATCTGGCCGTCGTCGAACTCGGCTACAACCCGTCGACGAACATGGCCGCCGACATCGACGCGATGATGGCGGCGTTGAACCAGCGGGGCACGAAGCGGGTCGTGTGGATCAACATGGCCGACATCAGGCCTGGCACGGGTGGGGCGTCCTTCTATGGCGCAGCGAACGCTGCGCTCCAGCAGGCGACCGGTCGATGGCCGAATCTCGCCATCGCCGACTGGAACGCAACGAGCGCTGCGGCCGGCATCGAGCGGTCCCGTTGGATCAGCTCCGATGGCATCCACCTCACCACGACGGGGCAGGCCAAGTTCGCGCTGTGGATGCGTCAACTTGCCGGTGGTTCGGGTCCCACGGCCGGATTGGGCGGACCGGTCGCCGGATCAGGTCTAGCGGTCAGCCGCAGGTTCCAACCGAATCAACGCATCGAGCTGCAGGTCGTGGGCGACAACGTCGTCGGCCCGGACGGTGTCACGCGCGCCATCCCGGCGGGTGCGTCGGCGGTGGCGTTGAACATCACTGCGGTCACCCCGTCGCTACCCGGATTCGTCACGGTGTGGCCGTGCGACGTCGGCCGCCCCGACGCCTCCAACCTCAACTTCGTCACCGGCGGTGCGGTGGCCAACAGCGTGATCGCACCCGTCGGTGCCAGCGGCAAGGTGTGCTTCTACTCGAACCAGGCCACGGACTTCCTCGTGGACATCACCGGCTGGTTCTCCGGCTCGACCGACGGTGTCGCAACCTTCGTCGGCGCCACCCCGCGTCGCGTGATCGACACCCGCAATGCGATCGGCGGCCCGAAGGTGCGCATCCCGGCACGTGGCACGATCTCGATTCCGCTGGCAGGTGCGGCCATGCAGCGCTCCGACGGTGCGCCCGAGACGATCCCGCTCGATGCCACGGCCGTGGCGATGAATGTCACCGCCGTGCTGCCGTCGCAGGCTGGCTTCTTCACGGTGTGGCCGTGCGGCGCACCGATGCCGGTCGCGTCGAACGTCAACTTCACCCGAGGATCAGTGGTCGCCAACGGTGTGGTCACGTCGCTCGGCGCAGACGGGGCGGTCTGCGTCTACTCCGA
>JBGTIA010000509.1:0-3510 GCA_041745835.1 Ilumatobacteraceae bacterium
GCCGACGCCCACTCCGACGCCGACGCCCACCCCGACGCCGACGCCCACCCCGTCGCCGACGCCCACCCCGACGCCGACGCCCGAGCCACCACCACCACCCCCACCCGAGCCGATCTCGGTGTCGATCTCGGGGCCGGGGACCGTGACGTCGGGTTGCAGCTACACCTATTCGCTGGTGGCCAGCGGCTTCACCCCGTCGTCGATCGTGTGGAGTGGAGGTGGCAACAGCGCATCAGGTGCGTCGTACTTCGTCCAGTTCAACGGGACCGGTGACACGACGGTCAACGTCACGGCAACTGCACCGGACGGTCGGCGGGCCAGCAGTTCCAAGTACGTGAACGTCCAGCCACCTCCGCCAGGAACAACCGGTTGCTGACCGTCGACGGTTCCCGAGCCGAAGTGGACCGGAGGATGCTGCTGCCGGCAGTCACTGACCTCGAATGCCGATGGTGACGCAATGAGCAACGGGTATGTGTTGCGAGTCGTGGGGGGACCGGACGTCGGACTGGCAACGTCGGTCGATGTCCCAGTGGTCGTCGGCCGGGAGGGTGATCTGGTGCTCCACGACCCGACGGTGAGCAGAAAGCACGTACGCTTCGAGGCTGAGGAGGAGTGCCTCCGGGTGACCGACCTCGGATCTGCCGCCGGGACCCGGGTGAACGGCAGGTCGATGACCGACACGCTGGTGAGTGCCGGTGACGTGGTGACGATTGCTGGCTCGACGATCAAGGTGCTTCGCCTGCTCCGCTACGACGGCTCCGCGGCGGGCCCGACACTCAGGATCCGCAATCGGGGGCGAGACGTCACCGTCGTGATCCGAGACGGTATGACGGTGGGCCGGGATCCCGGCTGCGACATTCACGTCGACGATCAATCGGTGTCGAGATGCCATGCGGTGGTGAGCCTGAACGCGGGCCGAGTCGTGCTGCACGACCAGCGCACGCCGAACGGGACCCGCGTCGCCGGAAGAGGGGTCCGTGACGAGGTCACGCTCACCGACGGAGTCGACATCGAAGTAGGAACCGCGCCGGCACGAATCACGTTCTCCGAAGGCGTCGGTGAGACCGGATCGATTTCGGTCAGGGTCTCAGCGGAAGGCGGAATCCGTCCTCAGACGGTCTCCGTCGACGCGGGAGCCGAGGGCTCCGTTGCGCAGGTCACCGCCGAACTCGCTCGTTCACTTGCCATTTCCGATTCGCAACTCCTGCTCTACCGCAACGACGACGGTGCGCTGTTCCACCCCGACGACCGATGGTGCACGATCGGCGTGAGGCTCGGAGACGAGTACGTCCTCGGGCACGGCGACGCAACGTCGTTCGACGCAGCGCCAGGTCGCCGTTCGCCTAACCGCGGCGGGACGCTCAATCAGTTGCCTCGCACGGTCTGGCCGGAGCCGGCGTTCGCTGTCCCCCGACTCGACCCGCCCGAATCGACGTCGTTCCGAGGGCGCGGGATCATGTGGCAGGTCGCCGGGGGACTGGGCGCCGTGGTCATCGGGCTGACGCTCGCCTTGGTCAACCCGAGTTACGCCGTGTTCGGCATCATCACCGGCGGCATCGGCATCGTCAGCATCGCAGCGTCGATCCTGGGTGAACAATCCCGCCGTCGACACCGAGTGTCGGAGTACCGGCGAAAGCTCGCAGACCTCGACGGACAGCTGCGAAGCGCAACAGATCGACAGACTGCGTCGCTGCGGAACTTGTCGCCGACGATCGACGAGCTGGACCAGTGGCTGGCGGAATCGTCGCCCCGGATCTGGGAGCGTCGACCGCATGATGCCGACGCTCTGCACCCCACGATCGGCGTGGGCCGACGACGTGCGCGGATCACGCAGGAGAGTCAACGTTCCACGGATTCGCCATTCATCGCCGAACTCGACGCGATGCTGGCCCGGCACGATTCTCTCCATGCGGTGCCGGTGACGGGACCCGGCCCGGACACCGGATCGTATGGAATCACCGGGCAACCCGACCGGGTCAGGTCACTCCTGTCCAGGATCGTGCTCGAGGCTGCTGTCCTGCACGCACCGAGTCAACTCAGAATCTGGGTTGCTGCGACGGGAGCCGGCTGGGAATGGTGCCGGTGGCTACCTCACCTCGCAGGTGGTGAACCGACGTCGGATCCGGGCGCTGCCAGTGCGTTGCTGGCGCAGGCCAGTCGAACCCTCTCGGAGCGCGGAGCGGACAACGACGGACTGCTTCATCTGATCGTGGTGCCCGAGATGTCCGGGCGATTGGATGTCGACGCCCTTCGTTCCGCTCCGATCGGGCATTCGCTGTGGGTCGTCGGGAGTCGAAACCGGCGGGAGCTTCCGAACGGACTCGCCGTGGTGCTCGACATCGACGAACGCGGCGTCGGTTCGACGATCGGTCACTATCCCGAGGCGCCGCTCGGGGACGTCGAGGTCGAGGGCATCGACGAGGAGCGAGCGGAGCGGCTCGCCATCCGGCTCGGCCGCGTCGGCGGGTCGGCGGACCGCACTGCGCCGTCAGGCCTCGTTGAGCTGCTCGGACTGGGTTCAGCGACATCGCCGGACGTCCTCGGAGCGTGGCGGGCACCAGGTACCCATCGTTTGACCGTCGCCATCGGTTCCGACGACACCGGAGCACCGGTCACGATCGGGTTCCGGCGAGACGGTCCCCACGGCATGATCGCCGGGACCACGGGCTCGGGCAAGAGCGAACTTCTGCAGACCATCCTCGTTGCACATGCGTTGTGTCATCCGCCCGACCGACTCACGCTGTTCCTCGTCGACTTCAAAGGTGGCTCGACGTTCGCACCCTTGGCGTCGCTACCCCACGTCGTTGGTCTCGTCACCGATCTCGAACACGACTCGTCACTCGCCACGCGTGCGCTCACTGCCCTGGACGCCGAGATCGAACGTCGCAAACGAGTGCTCGAAGCAGCGCAGGTTCCCGACGTGATCGCGTACGAACGTTCCCGCGATGAGGGCAGCGACCCGCTTCCCGACCTCCTCGTCGTCATCGATGAGTTCGCTCTCCTGGTCGAGCGTCAACCCGATGTCCGCGACCGGCTCGACACCATCGCCACCCAGGGGCGGAGCCTCGGGATTCACCTGCTCCTCGCCACCCAGAGCCCGTCCGGCGTCATCACCCACGCAATCCGTACGAACACGAATCTGTGGATATGTCTCCGCGTCGTCACCGAGTCGGAGTCAATGGAAATCCTCGGCAGCCGCGAGGCTGCCCGCATCCCCGATGGTTCACCTGGCCGCGCAATCATCCGGCTCGGTGCCGGCCATGACCTGTGCACGTTCCAGGCTGCGCGCATCGCCCGGCCACTCGCCAATGAGGAGTCACCGGTTCGAGTCACTGCGCTCGGCGCACATGGATTCGAGGCGTCGCGCTTCACGCTCGGCACGCGGACCGAACTCGATGTGGTGGTCTCCCGCATTGCCGCCGCGGCCGCCGAACTCGCCCTCGAGCCCGCGACTGCACTCTGGCTCCCGCCGCTGCCGCTCGATCTCCCAGCGGCCGCGGTCGGGGTCGC